>QHZK01000316.1 GCA_003224635.1 Acidobacteriota bacterium
AAAAGGCTATGGGATTCTGACTACCGTTCCAAGGAGAGGGGCTGCGGGCTTTGCGCGGCGTGCGGGTGCGTTGACCCCGCATACACCTTCAAACGCCCGGCCATGCGGTCCCCCAACCGGGTCTTGGGAAGCATGCCCTCGACGGCTTCACGGACCAGCCTTTCCGGCCTGGTCTCGAGCAGCTTGCGCGCGGCCGTTTCCCTGAGCCCTCCGGGATACCCGGTATAGTGCCGATAGAACTTCTGGTCCAGCTTCTTCCCCGTCAAACGAACCTTCTCGGCGTTGATGATGATGAGCCCTTCGCGATGATCCACGTGTGGCGTGTAATCGGGGAAAGCCTTTCCCGTCAAGACCAGGGAAGCTCTTGCCGCGAGCCGCCCCAGCACCCAACCCTCGGCGTCGAGGAGCCTCCATCGGACCCTCCCACGCCGCGTCTTCGCAAAGTAAGTCCCCACACGACTCTCCGTCAGAAATCTGCTTGACCGAAACGCCTATTGTTACTGGACATGTATCCTCTTGTCAACTGTCTTTTGCTTTACCTGCTTTACCGCGGCGGACATTCACACCGCGGTCCCTGCTACTATCGCGGCCAGCCGCAGGCCTGTGAGCCTGCGCTGCCTTGCCGGTCATCATCCCTAATCCTTTCTCGGCAGATAAATCGTATTGTGATAGAATGAGATCGTATGAAGCGGCAACGCTCCTCAACAGTTCCGAGCTCCCGGGACCGCTTACTGATCCGTCGGATAGCCTGGTTCCGTTACCAGCTTCGCCAGTTCGTGCGCTTTAGCGAGAAGGCCTCACGGGCCTGCGGCGTCACGCCCCAGCACCACCAACTTCTGCTCGGCATCGCGGGTTACACGGGCCGCGGATGGGCGACAGTTTCCGAGCTGGCGGAGTTCCTGCAGCAGCGGCACAACGCGGTGGTGGGACTGGTAGAGCGCGCGGCTCAGAAAGGGCTGGTCCGGAAAGAGCAGGGTGCGCGCGATCGCCGCTTCGTTCGAGTGCTGCTCACGCCGCAAGGCGAGGCCGTGCTTGCGAAGCTTACCGAGCTGCATCGGGACGAGCTGGCGCGCGTCCGGGCGCGGCTGCTGACCGCGAGCAGAATCCGGCCGCCGCGCGTTCGGCAAAGTCCGGGAGCCTGACCTCCGAGAGTCCGAGACCTTTCAAGGGATCCATAAAGTCAGAAAGCACAGGAAGAGGAAGAATGCACTCCGACCTTGACCCGGCGAAGCCAAAAGACCTGACGGAAAGCATAGCGCGCCCGAAGTGGTTTCGAGAATTCGGCGTCGCGATTGAGCCCTCGGTGGTAAAAGCGTCCGCCTACGCTGCGATGGTGGGCTTTATTGCCGGTCTCGTGGCGCAGGGCCTGCTCGAGCTGATCTATCTGTTCACTAACCTGTTCTTCTACGGCAAGTGGTCCTTTGCCATCTCTTATCCCGTGCATCACCATCTGGGGACCTGGGTCATCCTCATTCCTCCTGTCGGAGGGCTACTGGTGGGCATCCTGGTCCACTTCTGGGAGCCGACCCTGAAAGGCCACGGAATCCCCGAGGCGATGGAGGCGGTCCTGCTGGGGAAGAGCCGCGTGCGAATGCGGGTAGGCGTCTTGAAGCCGATTGCCACGGCTTTCGCCATCGGCACTGGAGGTCCTTTCGGAGCTGAAGGGCCGATCATTCAAACCGGCGCTGCCTTCGGGTCCATTTTTGGGCAGCTCGTTCACATCACGCCTTACCAACGCCGGGTGCTGCTGGCGGCAGGAGCGGCGGGCGGCATGGCGGCAACGTTCGTCGCGCCGCTCGCGGGCATTCTGGTGGCCATCGAACTCTTGCTATTCGAATTCCGGGCGCGCTCCTTTATTCCCGTGGCCATTTCCTCCGTCGTGGCCACGGCCGTCGCCGTGCACTTCCGCGGCTGGGCGCCGTTGTTTCCGACCCCGGCCTTTGCGCTGACCAGCATGCAGGAGCTGTGGCTCTTCGCCTTGATGGGCGTCGTGATGGGGATCATCGGAATCGGCATGATCCGCGTCCTGTTCTTCCTCGAAGACCTGTTTGACAATCATTTCCCTCTGAAGCCGGCCGCGATCTGGGCCCCGACTTTTGGTGCTTTGCTGCTCGGCATCATCGGATACTTTTACCCTCAGGTCTTCGGCACCGGCTACGACACCATCCGCGAGATGCTGAATGATCGGCTCATGGTCGGGCAGCTGCTGGGCGTCTCCATTGCCAAGTTCTGGGCGCTGGTGATCTCGCTCGGGTCGGGGACCACCGGCGGCGTGTTTGCGCCTTCGCTGATCGTCGGGGGCGGCGTCGGGGCGGCTTACGCCACGGCGTGGCGTCATTTCAGTCCCAGCTTCGTCGGCGACCCGGCCTTCTACGCGCTGGTGGCTATGGCTGCTACGTTTGGCGGCATAGCGCGCGCGCCGTTCACGTCGATCGTGTTCCTTTTCGAGCTCAGCAGGAATCCGAACGCTCTGCTCCCCTTGGTGGTCTGCTGCATGGTCTCCGACGGCGTCGTCAGGCTCTTCAGCGCCGAATCCATCATGACCGGCAAGCTCGTCAAACGGGGCCTCATCGTTCTCCAGGATTATTCGGTGCCGGTCCTGATGCGCTCCCGAATCGAGCAGGTGATGCGCAAGGAGTTCTCGGCGATTCCGGCGGACGCCGATCTCAGCGACGTCGTCGAACAGTTCTCTCCCGAGGCCACGGGCGTCCTGCCCGTGGTCGAGAAAGACGGCACGCTGGTCGGCATCATTGAAGCCCACGATCTTCTGAAGGAGAACGTCAACCATCCCATGAAGGCCAGGGAAATCGCCCGCCAGAACTACGTCATCGCATTTCCCGGCGAGACAGTCGATAAAGTCGCCCACGAGATGCTGGCGCGCGACGCCGAGAGCGTGGTCGTGGTCGAAGAGGGCGGCGTCGCCAGACCGATTGGGATCGCCCGCGCGGTAGACATCCTGCGACTGAGACGATGGGTGCTCGAGGAAGAAGGCCACGGCCCCACCGCTCAGTCCGGAAGACTAAGCTCTGAACTGCGCAAGCAGGCGAAAAGCAGCCGCTGATCATCCTCTTTCGCCTGTTTTGGCTCTTTTGGGCGCTCTTGGGCGGTATACTCGTTCCGGCTCGCGGCAGTACGCCTCACCGGAAGGAGGATAAGAATTTTGCCTGGGACTGCAGTGAACAACGCAGACAGGCCCGACCAGCCCCACTGGAAGGTTGAGGAGCTCCTGGCCGGAAGCTGGCGGGGGGCGACGTCGGTCCTCATCTCGAACGGCCGCTGTCACATTGTGGTTGACACTGGCATGCCACACGAGGCCCACCTGCTCGTCAAGGCTCTCGAGAACAGGGGAATCGGGCCTGCGGACGTCCGCCTGGTGATCAACACCCATTTTCATATCGACCACGTCTTGAACGGCAATCTCTTCGGCCGCAGTCTCATCTACGCCACGCAGCACTCCTTCGATTGGTCTCGGTCGCTGTACTCAGACCTTGCCGACGGCCAGAATTGGGAGAAACTGGTCCTGAAATACTATCCCGAGACTCTCCTGCACGAGCGCGCCCGCACGCACATGGCCAACCTGCGGAAGCTCGCGCTGCGATGGTGGGACGTGAAGCGCCTTGGCGCGCCGGAACAATTCCGCTGGATTGAGACTCATCCCCTGCCGGAAGGTATCGAGGCCTTCGTCACCTCCGGCCACGTTCCCGGCCACGTGTCCCTGCTGGTGAGCACCGGCGAAAACGTCACCGTCATTGCGGGTGACGCGCTGCTCAGTCGCGAGCGGGAGGAAGACGAAAGAGTGGCGACCATGATCCCCCACCACAGCGAGCAGTTTCGCCTCGACCGGGCCCGCCTCCTGGGCCTTGGCGACCGGATTCTGCCCGGCCACGATCACGAATTCACGGTCGTGGGCGATTAGTCTGCTTCGGCGCCCACGCCAATCGAGAAGGGCGTCTCCATTAATGCTGAGATAGTTTGACAGGTAACCGCCGGGTGGTTAATATACCCTGCGGGGAGTCGGGGTGGGTCTCAATCGGCGCGCTGTGTTCTCGTCGAAGAGGGACTTGTGTGAGCGCGCCCCTCCACAGAAGGGTCCTTATCCTTGAGGACCGCGTAAAGATCCGCAAACTCCTGGACGCGCTCTCCGCCCCCGAGGCGGAAATTGCATCCAGCGGCCGCCAGAGGCTCGCCAAGATTTCCCGTGAGCATTTTGATTCCGTCGTTCTCGACCTCAAGTATTCGCGCGAGGCGAAAGAGCACAGCCGCTCGGGTGCCCAGGAAATTCATCCCAAGCTGATCGGGCGAGTCCTGGTCATTGCCGGTCACGTCTCCGACCGCAGGATTATTGAGCTCCTGGAAGGGAAGTCGGAGTTAAGCTGACTGCCCGGCTTCTAGCAGCCACGGTCACTGCCTCGCTGAGCGCGGCCATTTTGCCTGCCTGCTAGCCTAGAATAGAAGCCCACGGATCGCGCCGAGTTTCGCGAAGGGGGCGCGACATCCCGCCCTTCAGGCCCTGGGCAATCCTATGGGCCGGCCTTGAAGGTTGCGACGATCATGTCGGCGTAGGTGGCCGAAGGGAAGGTCATGGATGCGGTGGCGTTCGTCTGCAGGGTGGAGACGACCTTGTCCTCCGCCGCAGCCACCGGGCCAACGCAGCCGCTCGGGACCGCGCTTATCTCCAGGGTGTAGCCATTGCCGGGCGCCGGGGCCGGGGCGCAGCTCGAGCCCGATATCATTCCGGCCACGATAACCTCGCTCGCGGACGTGGTTGAAAATGGAGACGTCTGGAGGCTGGTCCCGCCCTTGACGAACCCGGTCGCGGTCGTATCCAGCGGCGCGCTTGTGTTCGCCCCGGAGTAGACCAGCGCCATCACCGCCAGGTTATTCTGTGCCGAGCTCCAAGTGCAGGTTACGACGTCATTCGAGTTTCCCTTGGCGTTGGCCGCGTAGAACATCGAGAGCGAGTCGCCCCCCGAGCCGGCTGCGGTCGCGCCGGCTTGGCGAAAGACGTTGCCCGCCGTGTCCGAGATGGTGGGCGTGCTGGCGGTGATCGAGGTGTTGCCGCAGTAGGCCACGATGAGATCGCCCGCGGGCGCCGCGAAGGCGCTGGCCGCGACCTTGCTCTGCGTCACCGAGCTGCTGTGGTACGCCCCGTAAGCCTTCGTTACGAAGGAGACTACCCCGCCGCCGCTCGAGGAAGTGCCCGTCCCCGCCAGGCTCGCGGTCTGCGGGCTGTTGCTGGCATTGTCGGTAACCGTCAGCATGCCAGTCCGGGTGCCGGTCGTTGTGGGTGTAAACGTCACATTGATGGCGCAGTTAGCGCCTGCCGCAAGTGTGCTGCCGCAGTTGTTGGTCTGGGCGAAGTCCCCGCTGATTGCAATGCTCGAAATGGTCAGCCCCGTCGAGCCAGAATTTGAAAGCGTCACGGCCTGAGCCGCGCTGGCCATCCCGACCGTCGTGCTTGGGAACGTCAAGGAGGTTGGCGAGAGGGCGGCGGAAGCCGCAAGGCCGGTTCCCGTTAGACTCGCGGTCTGTGGGCTGCCGCTGGCGTTGTCAGTGACCGTCAGCGTGGCACTCCGAGTCCCGGTCGCGGTCGGTGTGAAGGTCACATTAATCGTGCAACTTCCACCCGCAGCCACACTCGAGCCGCAGTTGTTGGTTTGAGCAAAGTCGGCGTTGTTGGTCCCGGCGATGGCGATGCCGTTGATCGACAACGTCGCGGCGCCGGAGTTGGATAGGGTCACGGCCTGAGCCGGACTCGTGGTTCCTACCGTCTGGCTCGTGAAGCTCAGCGAGGTGGGCGAGAGGCTGGCCGCGGGGGAACCACCGCCCGACGAGGCGGCCTTGAAAGTCGCGGCGATCATGTCGGCCCACGTACCCGAGGAGAATGTCATCGACGCGGCGGCGCTCGTCTGCTGCGTGGAGACAACCTTGTCCTCCGCCGCAGCCAGCGGGCCCACGCAGCCGCTCGGGACCGCGCTCAATTCCATGGTGTAGCCGCTGCCCGGCGCCGGGGCCGGAGCGCAACTCGAGCCCGACATCATGCCGGCGACCATGACCTCGTTTGCGGACGTGGTTGAAAATGGAGACGTCTGGAGGCTGGTCCCGCCCTTGATGAACCCGGTCGCGGTCGCATCCAGCGGCGCGCTCGCGTCCGCCCCGGAATAGACGAGCGCCATCACCGCCAGGTTATTCTGCGCGGAACTCCAAGCGCAGGTTACGACGTCATTCGAGTTTCCCTTGGCGTTGGCCGCATAGAACATGGAGAGCGAGTCCCCTCCTGAGGCGGCTACAGTCACACCAACTTGATGAAAGAC
>QHZK01000317.1 GCA_003224635.1 Acidobacteriota bacterium
ACGCCAGTGAAGCTAAAAGAGCCTTGAGTCTGGCTGAACAGGTTCTGGCGCTTGATCCCGAAAATGTAAAGCGTACCCGCCTGCAAAACGTGGGCTCCCTTCACCGTACTGAAATCATCCGAAAAGGTCAACTCGCCGTCGCTGGCATCCACAGGCATTGGGTAACTCCCGTATCCTGCCCAGTTTCCGCTGATGGAAATGCCCGGATTGCGGTTCTTCTGATCCGGGAAAGGCCTCTGGATCGTGAGACCCGAAAGGTATGCCGTGTTGTGGTCCCGGAGCCGAGGTTTGTCATGGGTCTGGACGAAGGTGAACTGGTTGACGGTGCTGGGAGAGATATTGGCGGTGAGTCGGAGCAAAGAATTGATTCCTGTGGTTCCGATCGTCTGGCTGGTTGTCGGCGCGGGATTGGGTCCCCAGGTTAGAGCTGGCGGAGTGTCCGTGACCCTCTCATACGAGACCCGCCCCATCAGGACAAGCCTCGAACCGAAGTAGTGATCGACACGATAGGAGTCGTTCCTCTGGTCGATCCGGTCTACACCCGGGTTGATGAAGTTCAGGAACCCACCCGCCGGGTTGTTCGGAGGTGGCCAGAAGGTGTTCATCAGAAGAACAGCATTCGGATCGAAGCAAGCTGTGTTGAGGTGGGTCGAATCGGGCACACAATCGACGCCGGGATGCTCTGCAGCCATGAAAGTCTGCGACGAAGCGTCAAGCTTCAACCCAGCGGAGGGGAGAGTCGGGCTGTTGGTGAAATCTCCGTTACGCATGGCCTGCGGGATCATGGCCCCGCGCAGCGTTAAGGCCGCGCGCCGGCGACGCCACTCCTCATTTACAAAGAAGAAAGTCTTCTTCCTCTCCGTGTTGTATTTTCCGGGGATGTAAACCGGCCCGCCGATCGCAAACCCAAAGTTATTCTGCTTCAGAGGATCCTTCTCGGTGGCGAAGAAGTTTCTCGCGTCCAAGTGGTCGTTGCGAAGATACTCATACACCGCTCCGTGGAAGTCCTTGGTCCCCGACTTGGACTCCACCATCACCTGCGCAGAGCCGGCGACGCCGTACTTGGCGCTGTAATTGTCCTTGGTGATGCGAAATTCTGAAATCGTATCCAACGTGGGCGTGACGTTGATGTTGATGTTATTCCCGGTGTTCATGTTGTAGGCGCCGTCCACCGTGTAGAGGTTGTACTCGCGCCCCAGGCCATTGATGGAAAGGGGGGTCTCCCCCGTCAGTCCGCCGGAATTGAGCGACCCCCCGCCGACGGATCGGCCGGTAATGGAGGCGCTGTTGACGCCGGGCACCAGCAATCCAAGGCCAATAAAATTCCGGCCGTTGAGCAAGAGTTCTTGGACCTGGTTGCCGCCAATGACCCCGCCTGACTCCCCGGTGGAGGTCTCCACCTTGACGGCGGCGGCCGCAACCGTAACCTCGCTAACCGCTGTGCCGACTTCCAGCGAAGCGTTCACTGGGACTCGGTCGCCGGGGTCGAGCCGGACGTCGTGAGCCACGAATGTCTTGAAGCCTTGTGCTTGAATCATCACATCGTAGCTGCCAGCCAGCAGCGCCTCAGCGCTGTAGAAGCCGGAACCGTTCGTTGTTACTGTTCGCGCCTGCTGGGTGGCGGTATTGGTTAAGGTGACCTGCGCCTCGGGAACCACTGCTCCGGAGGGATCGCTAACCGTGCCCAGGATTGCACCTGCGCTCGAGGCCTGCCCCCAAGCCCTGGGCACGCCGAATCCGGCACAGTAAACGAGGCAGAATCCCATCCAGGCGTAGACACTCTTCCTCTTCATCGCTCCTCCTTCTCATGCTGCGGAACGTACAGAGAGCAGTGTTGGAGTAAGGTCCGAAAGGGCGCCTCCAGCGCATCGCATGGTAAGCAGCCAAGTAAACCCGACGCAGAATACAAAACAACTAGCAGGAACCTGGCGAAACTCTAGACCTTGGTATTGCCGATGTCAAGATATTTTGGCGACAGATATTTTGTCGACCGATGGGTGCGACACCTGTCCATCTTCTTGAGCCGCAACTACAATCAGGGCTTTCTTTTCGGTTTGCCGACCTCGCACGCCTTCCTCCAGTCCGCCCAGGTAGGTTCCATCGATCTCCACTATCCCGGCCAACCCGATCACACGCCGGCCTGACCACCGCCCGACGGAGCTGGTGAAGCCGAGTCCAGGCCTTTTCGTAACTCCTCAAGCCCAGCATCCGCTGCATGACCAAGGCGCTGGCGCCGTTCTTCTCGGCGACCACGCACCACGTGGCCTGGAACCACAACCGCAGTGGGCTACGTGTGTCCTGGAAAATCGTCCCGGCTATGACCGAGGTCTGATGACTGATGACCGCACCCCAGCATACTGCAGCAGCACCCCGCGCAGCGGCCAATACTTTTCACGGCCACAGCGCGGACACCGAAACCTATCGGGCCACCGGAGGCGGAACAGATACTGCCCACAAGCTTCCTCTGCGGCAAAACGGGCTTCAAACTCCGTCAGCTCCCGAGGGTAATCTTCCACTCAGGCGCCATACTACATCTTGTGGTATCTGAGTCAAGGGAATACCCAGAATGGTCTATTCAGATCGCCCTTGCCGTTACGCGGGTTCAGCCGTGCCGCACACGGGCGGCTGCAAGCCTATGATCGAAGTAGGCCGCATGCTTAAGCGCCGCTTGGAGAACATCATCATCACCTCCTTGCGCCATCGCAATTACGAACGCCACAAGTGAGTCGATGAACTCGAAGATTCAGCGGGTGAAGCACACGCCGCGAGAATTCCGGAACGTCCAGAAACTTCGTCCACGCGATTTACTTCCACTGCGGCGGCCTGGATCTCGCGCCGTCACCCACTAAATAGCCGGAAGAGCGCTTAAGAATTGGCTTGACATCACATTGACCGCGGAGTAGCTTTGCTGTCAGCGTCTGGGTGCAAGATCAGGGGAAGTCTAAGGTTCAGCTAACCGAAACCATTCACGTCGGTCAAAGGTCGGGGTGTGCCTGCGGATGAAGCTCGTCAGGCAAAGGAGGCGTGTGACTATGTCTGCGGCGAGAGGAGTGCGTTTGTTCCTTGTTTGTCTCTCGGCGATGAGTGTGTTGGCAGGCGTGGCGGTCGAGCGACTCAACGCTCAGGTCCTTTACGGTTCAGTGGTAGGCACGGTCACGGACCAGAGCGGGGCCGTCGTGCCGAAAGCCCACATCGTCATCACCAATACGGCCACCGGCGTCAAGCGTGAAACGGTCGCGGACGATACGGGTCATTACAGTATCCCGGACGTTCCTCCGGGAGCGTACGATCTGGCAGTCAGCGCCAGCGGGTTCAGGCCGCTCACCAAAACGAACCTGGAGGTAACGGTCAACACCGTCACTGACGTTGACGCTCAGTTACAAGTGGGAGCCGTCTCGCAGGAAGTTACGGTCCAAGCTGACGTGGCGGCGCTTCAGACTGAGAAGACCGATGTACACACCGAGCTGAGCGCCACGGCAGTACAGAATCTGCCGTTGAATCAGTATCGAAATTTCCAGAGCCTGATCAATTTGGTCCCCGGGGCCACGTCCGGGGCGCAGGCTCAGGGATTCCAAAACGCCATCGCCGACAGTCCGGAGCGGGCCTTGAGCTTCAACATCAACGGCACGAACCGTAACAACAACAACACCCGGGTGGATGGCGCAACCGACGTCTTCGTCTGGTTGCCTCACCATGCTGTTTACATCCCGCCCGCGGAGACCGTCCAGGAAGTCAACGTCACGACGGGAAGTTTCGACGCCGAGCAGGGGATGGCGGGCGGCGCGGCCGTCACCGTGGTCACCAAGTCGGGCACCAACCAGTTCCACGGTGTGGGCTTCTTGTATAATCAGGACAACGCGCTCCGTGCCCGGCAATTCTTCGAGAGTACACCCCAAAAGGGCAAGAGCATTCTGAATGACGCGGGCGGCACCCTAGGCGGCCCGATTAGGAAGGACAAGCTGTTTTTTTTCTTTAGTTGGGATGGGACGTTCGAGCGCGATAACCGCGGTCTGCTCCAAACTGTGCCCACGGCCGATATTCAAGCCGGAGACTTCACTAAAACGGGCACGACCATTTACGACCCGTCGACAGGCAATTCGGACGGTACAGGTCGCCAGCCGTTTGCCAACCAGGCTGCCATACCAATCGATCCCGTCGCCGCCAAGATCCTGAACTCTGTCCCCAGTCCCAACAGACCGGGTTACACCTCGAACTATTTCGCCTCGGCTACCCAGCGACTTAACCGCAACAACTTCGACGGGAAGATCGACTGGAACCGCAACGACAGGCACCGGATTTGGGGGAAGTACAGTGCGATGAGGTCCCTCTTTCACGGCGTGCCCTCCATGGGCGAGGCGATCGGAGATTGCTTGTGTGACGGAGGTCTGGGAAGTTTTCACGATCTCGTCAACCTGGTTACCGTTGGGCACACACTGACCATCTCGCCCAGTTTCATCATCGACGGCACCGTAGGCTTTACCCGCATGACTGAGTTCGGTCAGCCGCCGGACTTCGGCAAGAATATCGGCCTCGAGGTGCTCGGAATTGCGGGCACGAACGACCCTGTCGATAAGCGCGGCAGCGGGTGGCCCTACTTCGCCATCAGTGGTTTTGGCAATCTCGGCAATCCCGAGAATTGGAACCCTGCTTACCGGAATGACTGGAGCCTTACCACCTCGCATAATGCGACGAAGCTGCACGGTAGGCACGAATTTCGTTTCGGCTTCGACGCGGTCCATCATCACCTGAACCACTGGCAGCCCGAGCTAGGCGCCGGCCCGCGAGGCGAATTCGATTTCGGCGGCGGCGCAACTGCCCTCAACGGAGGACTTGCTGCTCCCAATCAGTTCAATGCGTTTGCACAGTTCCTGCTCGGCTTGCCGGGTGAACTAGGCGTTAGCTCCGGCAGCGCCGTGGGGGTCGGCAAGAGCATCCAGTTTTCGAAAATGACCGGCAAGGAATGGCAGTTTGGCTGGTACGTAGGTGATCGCTACCGGATTACGCCCAAGCTTACCGCCACGCTGGGATTGCGCTATGAGTATTATCCCTTGATGACGCGCGATCGGACGATCAAGTTCGAGCGCTTTGTCCTAATGCCGACCAGATTTTTCTGGGTGGCGTAGGCAGCAACCCGACTCACGTCGGCGTGACGACGAGCAAGAAGCTCTTCGCCCCCCGGTTCGGACTGGCCTACCAGATCAACCAGGAGACAGTTGTCCGCGCCGGCTTTGGTATCACCTACGATCCTCTGCCGTTGGCGCGGCCTCTGCGCGGCTTTTATCCGCTGACGGTGGGCTCGAACTTCGTGGGCGCAAATGGCTTTGTTCCCTTCGGGGCGCTCTCGTCCTCACCACCGGTCGTCCCGGTTCTTCCGTCCGGCCCCAGTCTAGCGTTCGGCATACCCCAGATCTGCTGCCCGGACATCAGCTCAGGCGTGATTACGGTTCCCGGTGCGGCCTCGGTAAGGTCTCCGGGTTCGGGATTGCTGAAGCGTGGCTACATCGAGTCCTGGAATTTCACCCTCGAGAGGAGGCTGCCGGGCAGCTTCGTGACGTCAATCGCTTACGTCGGGACGCAGACGGTTCACCAGTTCGCCGACCTCAATGTGAACGCGTCGCTGCCTGGGACCGGCGCCGCGGGACAGCCGTTCAACATCGCTCCGTTCAACCGCGGAGCCGACACCAACTATTGGCAAGGCTGGTTGAACGCCAACTACCACTCCTTGCAGGTTGCGGCCAATCGCCGATTCTCGAACGGGTTGATGATTAAGGGGGCCTACACTTATTCCCGCGCCATCGACTGGACGGATGACGACGGCTGGGCAGGGCTCACCTGGAACGATCCGAACATCTTGAAGCGCAACCGGGCGGAGGCCGGCTACAACATCCCCCACATCTTTAACGTGGCCTACGTTTATGAGCTTCCCGCCGGCAAGGACAAGAAGTGGGCGAACAGCGGCGGGCTTGCAAGCGCCATCCTGGGCGGATGGCAGGTCAACGGTATGTTTAGTTCGTTCCAGGGCGTTCCGTTCACCGTCACGGCGTCCGGGGCCTCGCTGAACTCGAGATTCAATACTCAGACGGCCGACCAGGTCAAGCCAGTTGTGAAGAAGCTTGGCGGCATTGGGCCGGGCCAGCCTTTCTACGACCCCACAGCGTTCGCGGCGGTTACCGGCGTCCGGTATGGCACTTCCGGTCGAAATCTTCTGCGCGGGCCGGGTGTGGTGAATCTGGATTTCGGCTTGTTCCGGCATTTCAAGCTGACCGAGCGACTCGAATTACAACTCCGCGCTGAGGCGTTCAACTTCTTCAACACACCGCATTTCAATAATCCGAGCACTGGGAACCGCAACCGTAGCTCAGCTAGTTTCCTCCAAATCACCAGCGCGAGGAACGACGAGCGGCAATTCCGCTTCGCCTTGAGGTTGGCGTTCTGAGCCTTCTCTACGCGTTGCTCTAGGCGGGCACGGGCGATGAGGTGGTGCCCGCTTTTCGTTTCCCAACGACGAATCCGCACTTCGCGTGAACGCCAATCAGTCTCGCCGCTTGAATTCCCTTAGCGGAAACTCGCGTATCCTAGCACGCCGCCGTTCAAATTTTTGTGAAGAATTTATGAAGTAAATATTTTCTACAATCTTCATGAGGTCTTCATGAAGACCGGCTTATCCGCCTTATCCCGTCGAGGCCGTATTCCCTGTTTCGCCAAGCGAACCGGTAGTCCCTGGCGATCAAAATCGGGAACCACTGGAACCGGCCGCTCTTTGGCTGGAAGTAAATGACCGAGAAGCCAAGCTGCCAGTTGGGGCGGCTTACGTAGCTCTGGCGGCGCGCGCACATCGAGGAATTCTCGATCCCCAAAAGGACGCGGCCATCCACGGTAGTCCGCGCATGCGCGCCGAAGCGATGGGTGTGGCCCTGAAGCAGGCTAACGCCTTTTTCCTCAACCAAAACTTTGGCGGCATACGCTCCGTGCTTCGATACCTTGTCCCAGTGGCCAACGTACAGATCGCCCACGCGGATAAAGTTGTTGGTGAATTTGGTGGCCATCTCGTGGCAGGGCGCGTATTCGATTTCGAGTCTTTTCAAATCAAAAATATCCGGCACCGACACGCCGGGCAGACCGTAAAGCTCTCGTGCGTTCTGAATCAGGTA
Source organism: Acidobacteriota bacterium (assembly GCA_003224635.1). Taxonomy (GTDB): domain Bacteria; phylum Acidobacteriota; class Terriglobia; order UBA7540; family UBA7540; genus QHZK01. The sequence goes on from QHZK01000317.1 coordinate 7,152, forward strand.
TTTTCGCAGGCGGAACTCGTGGTTGCCTTCGATCCAAGTGATGCGGGCGCGGGGCAGACTGCGGCGGAACGAGCGCAGGATTTTCTTCCCGGTCTCAATCTCGCGCTTGAAGTCTTTACCGCCGCGCGGCGTGAGGTCGTGGCTTGAAATCTCCCAGAAGTCCTGGAAGTCGCCGTTGAGGATGAGCCAGTCGGGGCGCTCGCGGCGCAGAAAGAGTTTGAAAAGCAAAAGCCCCTTTCGTCGTGAAAAGGAATTTGGAAATCATTGGCGATGACGGCCTACTGATAGGGGGAAGTTTTCGTCCGCTGAGTCACCAACTCTCAGTGTGGCAGGTGCATCGAGGAAGGCGAGGCGGGAGGGTTTGCCGGAATCGGAATCGCCCGTCGGCGGCACATGTCTTTCCCGGCTGAGCAAAGAAAAGGCGAATATGCTTGAGTACTGATATTTGGCTATCTACGTGTTAATTAACCGATTCCATACGTCTGACTGATAATAAGATAAATCTAGGTGTTGACATGCTGTTGCCCAAGGCGCATAGATAGCATTCACCCGTTTAAGGAGGTTACCATGCCAAGAAATGGAGAGGTGGCGACTCAGTCTGCGCAGGCCACGCGGAGATCTACCCTGCCAGAAATCGACTGGGAGTCAATCAACGAGCCGGGCGCTTACGTGGAGCGCGGGAGCGGGGATCTCTATAGGATCCCCAAAGAGGCGCTGGTTCCGGGCGCTTCACCGTGCATCATTAAGGAGTCTCGAGGCGCGTCGATCTTGACGAAAGTCAGTGACGACCCCTTCGTGACGACGTTCAAAGCGAGACTGCTGGCCGCGCAGCACAACATCGAGCCAAACTTCTGATCGCAATCGGGTTCGAGTCTTTCGACCTCCGACCCGGCCGGTCAAGTAAGGGCGGCAATTTCACCCCAGACAACGGAGTCACGATTGGCGTTGAGGTACGCTCAGGGTCGAATGCAAACTGCGAAAACACCGGAAGATGGGGTGACTCCTACCAGAGTTTTTTCACTGCCTCGCCGCTGATCGGGCCATCGCTGACTCCGTTGAAACCGGCAATCTTCGGCTCGTCTTCCTCAGCGCTGACGGCCTGTAAAGTTAGGCGTCGCGGGCGAGGCAGAGAGTGCGTGTCGGTGACCGCCGATCACGCAGCGAACTTGACCCCTCAGAGCTACGTCCTGGCCGCCCGGCGAGCCATACAAACACCTCGCCCAAAAGACAGGAGCGCAGAACTATGGTAGACCAAGCATCGAGAATGCAGCCCACGAAATCCACTTCGCCAACACCGCTAAAGGTCGTCGCAGCAACCGATCTCCTCGCCCGCGTGCAAAGGCTACGCGACTCGGTCGCGCGTCGCGCTTACGAAATCTTTGAAAGCCAAGGCCGGACCTTCGGACGCGACCTTGAAAACTGGCTTCAGGCTGAGTCGGAATTCCTGCATCCGGTTCATGTTGATGTGGCCGAATCGGACGACGGCCTTACCGTTCGGGCCGAGGTGCCCGGCTTTCGCGGCGAAAACCTCATGGTGGGCGTGGAGGCGCGCCGGCTGACGATTGCTGGCAAGCGAGAAGCGGAGGAGGAGCGCAGAAACGAAAAGACGATTTACCGGGAGCCGTGTTCCGACCAAATCCTCCGCGTGATCGAACTACCGGCCGAAGTTGTGGCTGGAAAAGCTGCGGCCACCCTCCGGGACGGCGTGCTCGAACTCAAGATGCCCAAGGCGGCGCCCGCGAAGAAGATCATCCCGATTGGACCGAACATGGCGTGATCCTCAATTCGCCGCGAACCCTCATCGAGAAGAATCCTCATGGATCTTGACCTGCCCCGCTTCGGCGGCTTTGAATCACATCGGGGCAAAAACCAAGGCTGCAGCCAAGCGCTTGGCGGAGCCGACGGGAACCCGTTGCGCTGTGGTGGGAGGTGCGCCCCGCTTGCTGCCGCGTCCAGAAATCTACGCCGAAACCCTCCGCTATTGAGCCGGTAATTCCCCCTAGGGGTAATGATCTTTTCCTCATCAGGAATCTACCCGATTGACGGAGAATCGCGGTCGTGTGAGTATGCCTAGGCTAGCGCCAAGCCGTACTGTCTCATGGCTTGGTTTGCCGCAAAATATCTCAATACTATGGAGGTAAATCCATGAAAGTGGAAACCGTGAAACTGAATATCGAGGAGCTTGAGCAGCGGATCGCGCCAAGCCCAACCGGGTCGAACGCTGCCACCAACGCCTCCTCGAACGGGAAGTCACATGGGTCCACGCCGGAAGTGCCGGCAGGGTCCCATCCACAGCCGAACCCCTAGCCTAGAACGGTTCGAAAGGGTGGGTGCGCTGGATCTTAGAAGCGCCCACCCAGCAGAAACACCGTGAAGTCGCGGAAGTTCAAATTCAAAAGGGAGGTGAGATCAAATGGATGACCGAAAAGAGCTTCTATTGAAGGTTGAGGAGTTGGAGGAGCGGATTGCTCCGGGCCATACCGGCTTTGGACCTTCAAACAACGGAAACCCAGGAAACGAAGTTTCCAATGGCGCCAAGCCCCAGCCGTCCGGGGGCCATTGAGAATGTTCTGAAGTAGCCGCGGAACGACAAGCTGCTACGGAATGTTATACCAACCGCCACCGGAGCCCCGTCGCGAGGCGGGCGCTTCCAGTGACGGTTGGCGCATCCTTTCGCGTGCGTTTTTTGCGCGAAAATCAAAATAAGGAGACAAAAAGATGAATGAAAAGGTGAACGAACCGATTCTGCTCAACGTCGAAGAACTGGAACAGCGAATCGCTCCGAGTTCGACCGGCAACCCGGGCAACAACAATCCACCCCGGAACAATACGAACAATCCGGGCAACGAGGGGACAGGGGGAAAGGTTTCGACCGGATCCTAAGACGGGCTGAGATCTTTCCGTTCTTGCACGAGAGGTTGCTGAAAAACTCGCTTTCGGGCCTCGGAAGGGCGGGGCTTCAGCTCAGCCGCGCCGACGCCCTCAAGATAAGCTGGTTAAAGTGTTGGGGCACGCTCTGAGGCGGGGCTG
>QHZK01000318.1 GCA_003224635.1 Acidobacteriota bacterium
CTATTAGGAGCTCATCGGCTCAACGACCCGCCGCGCCCGGCACTCCATCTGGGTACAGCAATACCTTTGACGCGTTCCCCGAAAGAAGCAACTCTACCCCTCGCGCAAAATCGGACATGGGCATGCGGTCCGTGATCAGCGGCGCCAGATCGAGCGCGCCGGACTTGAGCAGCGCCTGCATCTTGTACCAGGTCTCGAAGACGCGCCGCCCGTTGATGCCCTGCACGACGGCGCCCTTGAAGATCACGTCGTTCGCCAGGTCCAGCTCGAGCGGCTTCGAAGGGATGCCGAGCAGTGAGATGCGCCCGCCGCGGCGCAGCATCTGGAACGCCTGGCGGATGGCCTGCGGATTGCCGGACATCTCGAGCACCACGTCCGCGCCCACGCCTTCGGTTCGCGCCAGCACTTCCGCCGCCGGATCGGTGCCGGGGGAGTCGATCACCACGCTCGCGCCCATTTTCTCCGCCAGCTTCATTCGATAAGGGTGCGGCTCGCTGGCAAAGATAGGCCCCGCGCCGCAAGCCTTGGCGACGGCGATGGCAAACAGGCCGATGGGGCCGCATCCTGTAACGGCAACGCTGAGTCCCGCGATCTCTCCGGCCAGCACAGTATGAACGGCGTTGCCCAGGGGGTCGAGCACGGCGGCGTAGTCCACCGGGATCGCGGGGTCAATCTTCCAGATGTTCGATTCGGGGATTTTCACGAACTCGGCAAAGCAGCCGTCCATGTCGATGCCGATGATGCGCACGTTCTGACAGATGTGGCGCTGACCCGTGCGGCACTGGAAGCACCGCCCGCAAGCGACGTGCATTTCCGCCGAGACGAAGTCGCCCGCGCGCGCCGTCGTAACTTCGGCGCCCACGCTCTCGACTTCGCCGCAGAACTCGTGACCGAAGACCAGCGGCGGGTGGATCCGGCGCTCTGACCAGCGGTCCCACCGATAGATGTGCAGATCGGTGCCGCAGACCGACGCCGCTTTCACCCGCACCAGAACGTCGCGCGGGCCGATTTCGGGCACGGCGACCCGCTGGATTTCCGCTCCGGGCCTCGCTTCAGTTTTCACGATGGCTTGCATCAGGGCTGCGGGCACGCCCTAAAGTATAAAGGATGAGGGGCGAGGGGTAAAGGGTGAAGGCGTGACTTCGTCGCCTTGGGGTCCTCCGAATGACTTGAGTTGTCTCGGCAGGCTGGTCAGGAGAGCGTCACTGCACCAGCCGCCGAATGCTCTCCAAAGCTTCCTTAGCCAAAGTGTAGTCCGGGCAGATCTTGATCGCTTGCTCGAAGTGGTAGCGCGCCTGGGCGTACATCTCCTTCGCCCGGTAGACGCGCCCGAGATTGTAGTGAGGGTAATGGTAGGAATCGTAGCGACGCGATTGAAGGGCGCGCTCGAGCCACGGCAAAGCCTCGTTGTATTCGCCCTTTTCGATCAGGTAGGCGCCGATATCGTTGTAAGGGTTGCCGAACTCCGGATCAATCCGGATAGCCTTCTTGCAGAGCGCGATGGCCTCTTCGAGCTTGCCCTGAAAATGATAGGTCCAGCCCAGGTAAGTGTACGCTTCCGCAGTGGGATGAATCTCGAGAGACCGCTTGTAGAGTTCCACCGCCATATCGTACTCGCCGCCCATCTGATACTGATAGGCTTCCTTCAACAGGTCCCAGGCCGACTGAAGATCTTCCCCGCTCATGTGAGTTCTCCATCGCAGGAATGTAAGTAGCATACCCGGTCGCGCCATGTCAATCCTGGCGCGGTTTAGACTATAATCGCGGCTGCGCTGCGTCGAGGAAGCGCGGCCTTTGGTCGCGCCGAAACGGTTGACTCTTCATCCAGCCGTTCTTTCGCACCTGGACCGCAAACTGTGGACGGACTGTTATGGACAGGGCTGCTGGGGTCGTTGAAGTCGCGGGCCTCGGGGCGTCGCGCGTGCGTTACGAAGTGCTCGCTCTAGTCTGCTCTCTCTCGCTGGTCAGCTACCTCGACCGGGTGGGCATCTCTGGCGGAGCGCCATTTATTGTTTCGGAGCTCGGGCTGACGCCGGTCCAGATGGGTTTCGTCTTCAGCGCCTTCACGCTCGCCTACGCGTCCTTCGAGATACCGAGCGGCTGGCTGGGAGACACGATCGGGCCCCGCAAGGTCATCACCAGGATAGTTCTCTGGTGGTCAGCGTTCACCACCCTCACTGGCCTGGTACACCACTTTGCGACCCTGCTTACCGTGCGATTTCTTTTCGGTGCCGGGGAAGCGGGTACGTACCCCAACGCGACCAAGGTGCTTTCCCGGTGGATGCCGACGGTCGAGCGCGGTTTCGGGCAGGGAATGGTCTGGATGAGCGGGCGCCTGGGTGGCGCATTTGCGCCTGCGCTGGTGGTCTTCATGATCGCGCGCATGGGCTGGCGTCCCACCTTCTGGATTTTCGGCGTGGTGGGCGTGGCGTGGGCCGCCTTTTTCTGGTGCTGGTTCCGGGATCGCCCGCAGGAAAAATCCAAGGTCAATGAGGCGGAGTTGCGGATCATTCTAGGGGGGAAGATTGGGCCGACGCTTCCCTCTTCCCCTGGAGTTTCGCACCTTCGAGCGCCCTGGTCGCGCCTCGCCCGCAGCGGCAACCTCTGGGCGATCTGCTGGATGTACTTCTGCATGGCCTACGGCTGGTATTTCTACATCACCTGGCTGCCGACGTATCTCAAGACGCGCGGCGTCACCATGGCCTACGGTGGCATGCCGCTTTTCTTGGGCGCCATCGGCTGCGGGCTGGGCGGCCTACTGACGGACTACGTGGTGAAGAAAACCGGGACGCTCAAGAGCCGCCGGTATATCGGGTTTGCCGGGTTCTTGCTGGGAGCGCTCTCGATGCTCGCAAGCGCCTGGGTGGCGGATGCGATGAAGGCCGTGGTGATCATCTCTCTCGCGTCCTTCTTCGGCGACCTGACGATGGGCTCCTGCTGGGCGGTGTGCCAGGACGTTGGCCACGAGCTCTCCGGCACCGTTTCAGGCGCCATGAACTGCTGGGGAAATCTGGGCGGCTTCCTGTCGCCCATCGTGACTGGCTTTGTGGTCCAGCACTTCGGGAACTGGAACCTGCCCGTCGTGATTTCCGGCGCCATATTCTTGGTGGGCGCGCTGCTTTGGCTGCGAATCGATCCTACCAAGTCGGTCCTCGAGTGAGTCAAAGTGTCAAATCTTGATTCTTCCGGCCGCCGCGCCGGCTACACCAGCGCCACGGCGCGGACCGGCGACCCGGACCCGCCGCGAATCTTGAGCGGAAGAGCCAGGAAGAGGAAGAAGTCGGGAAGCTGGTCGAGGTTGCACAGGTTCTCGACAATCAAGACCTGCTTCTCCAGCACCACCGGATGAATCGGCTTGGTGCGGAGCGCCTCCGGCGGATCCGGCGAAAGCGTGTCCACGCCGAGCGCCGCTACCGGCTTTTCGATGAGGTACTCCGCTGCGTCCATGCCGACTCCCGGCCAGTCCGCAAGATAACGCTGGTTGTGCGGGCGCAGTCCCCAGTGCGCCGCCCAGCCGAAATCAAACAGCACGATGTCGCCACCCCTGATCGCTCCGTGTTCGGCTTCCCACTGGGTGATGAAGCTTCTCGGTACATAATCGCCCTCGTGGAATCGACGGCAATCGAGGCGCGCACCCCGCCCCATCAGGCGCCCGAGGGGGACCTGCTCGATGGTAACGTGCGCCTGCGGCTTCGCGTCGCTGATGAAGTGCGCCGGCGCGTCGACGTGAGTGCCGTTGTGCTCGTTGAGCACCAGTTGATAGGTCAGCGCCCGGTCTCCGTGCCAGTACGAGCCCCACAGGTTGTGGTAAAACTTGGAATGCGTGGGGTAGTTGGGCATGTGCTCTTCGAGCGCCTGGCTCAAGTCAACCGCTCGAAACTTCCGCAGCGTCTCAGCCAGCGTTGAAGCGTCATTCATCCGATCTGCTCCGCAATATGAATTCTGCCAGGGAGCGCGGGCGTCTCGACCACCAACGTTGCTTCTACGCAACTCACGCGACTCTCTGCGGCTTCGCTCCTTCTAATCTAACTGGCGCCGCGTCCCAGCAAGACGACGGGAATTGTCTTGAGAAGGATCTTCCAGTCCAGCGTTGGCGACCAATGGTCGATGTATTCAAGGTCCAGTTCCATCCAGCGCCGGAAGCTGAGCCGGCTGCGGCCTTCGAGCGCCCACAGACACGTGAGGCCGGGCTGCATGCGCAGCCGGCGGCGCTGCCAGGGCTCGTATTTTTCCACCTCCTCGGGCAGCGGCGGGCGCGGTCCTACGAATGACATGTCGCCCTTCAAGATGTTGACGAGCTGCGGAAGCTCATCCAGGCTGAACTTGCGCACGAAGCGTCCGATGGCGGTACAGCGGGGGTCGCTTTTGATCTTGAACACCGGCCCGTCCATTTCGTTCAGCGACGCCAGCTCATCGCGGTAGAGGTCGGCGTCCGGGCGCATGGACCGGAACTTATAGACCGTAAACTTTCTCCCGCCCAGGCCGCAGCGCGTCTGACGGTAGAGAACAGGGCCTGGGGATGTAAGCCTGATGAGCAGCGCCAGCATCAGCAAAACAGGGGAGAGCACGACCAGAAGCGTCAGGGCCATTAGAAAGTCCACGAGGCGCTTCAGGAGCAGCAGGTATTCGTTTTCCGGCGTGGCGGAAAACGTGAGCAAGGGCATTTCGCTCAAGCGCTCCAGATAGACCTTGGAAATGACGTGCGGGAAGAAGCTCAGGAGCAGGCGGGCCCTGACGCCCTCTTCCTCGCACGCGAGAAAAGCGTCTTCCAGTTTATCCAGCTCATCCTTGGCGACGGCGAAAATCACCTCGTCGATGACGCGCCGCCCGAGAAGTCCGGGGA
>QHZK01000284.1 GCA_003224635.1 Acidobacteriota bacterium
AAGCTCAACAGCCGGTTGCAGACCATCCTCGACGAGCATACGGAGCCGTGGGGCGTGAAGGTGACGCAGGTGCAGGTGAAGCAGGTGGACCTGCCGCAGGAGATGCAGCGCGCGATCGCCATCCAGGCGCAGGCCGAGCGCGAGCGGCGGGCCAAGATCATTGCTGCCGACGGCGAATTTCAGGCGGCGGCCAAGCTGGCGGAAGCCGCCAACGTCCTCAATCGCGAGCCGGCGGCGATCACGCTGCGCTACCTTCAGACGCTGGTTGAAATCGGCGCGGAAAAGAACACGACGATTGTCTTCCCTTTGCCCGTCGATTTGGTGGCGGGACTGCTTGCGAAAAAAGGGTGAAGTGTAAAGGGTGAAGGATGAATTATGATTATGAATCGTGAATGACAAACAGAGGCGTCGTAATTCACCTCTTCCAGAGGCATGACGGAGCGAACCCAAAGCGGTCTCTCGGCGCGGCAGTTGATCTTGTTTTTCTTTGCGGGTGTGGCGGTGTGCGCCGTGTTTTTTGCCCTGGGGTTTCTGGTGGGCTACAACGAACGGGCCCCGACCGTCGCGGCAGACACCGAGCGCGTGACCCAGCCTTCTGACATCCCGCCGATCGTGAATCCGCCGATGGAAAGCGCGAAGCCGGCGGCCAAATCGGCGACTACCGGGTCGTCCGCCAAGGCCGAGGAGCCGCTGTCAGAGGAGGTCATTTCCTCACCGCCCGGCCGGGGGCAGGCAGCCCCGGCGCGAGGCGCTCGTGCGGCCGACACGGCCGGCGCGGCCAGCACCGCCAACGCTGAAAGTAGCGTGGCGGCGGAGAGCAGGGCCGGTCGGAAAGCTGGTGTGGCCGTTCAAGTCGTCGCCTCGAGCTCCAGTCGTGACGCCGCGATGCTGGTCGGCGTTTTGAAGGGTCGTGGCTATTCGGCTTTTCTGCTCACGCCGGCTGAGGCCCGCTCCGGCGACAAATTATTCCGCGTCGAAGTGGGACCGTTCAGCTCGCGCGCGGAAGCAGAGAAGGTCCGGCAGAAGTTGGCCGATGAGGGGTTCAAGCCGTTCCTTCGCTATTAACGCCAGCGCATAAACCCAGCGCAGAAACAATGTATGATGAACCATGAATAATGACGAACGATGAAGAAGTTCCCTGGTAACGGACACCCCACAACGCCCGGGGGGCAGTTGGCCACTGACGAAACATCCCCGGCAACCGACGACCGCCCACCGCTGATCGAATCTGACCCCGTAAGTCGCCTGCTCAAGCAAGCCCGCTTTCGCTGCCTCGCAAGCGCCCTCAGCGGATTGCTGCTGTTTGCCTGCTTCCCCAAGCTCGACTGGAACCTGCTCGTGTGGGCGGCTTGCTTTCCACTCCTCGCCGCCGTGGTGAGCGAGCCGGTGCTCGCGCGCGCCTTCTTCCTGGCGTACTTGACCGGCGTCATTTTCCTGGCCGGGAGCTGCTATTGGTTCGTCATCGTCACGGAACGCTACGGGGGATTGAGTCCTGGGCTCGCGGTCGGAGTCCTGCTGCTGTTCGCCATCGTTTTCTCGGTAATCTTTGGCGCGTTTGGGCTGGTCGAGGCCTGGGTGGCGCGCCGCTCCCGCCTGATGGCCCTGGCGCTTAGTCCCTTCCTGTGGGTCTCGCTGGAGCTTGCCCGGACCTACTTCCTGACCGGCGTTCCCTGGAACCTGCTGGGCTACGCCGTCCAGTCGACGGGCTTGAGCCAGTTGGCGTCGGTCACGGCCGTCTACGGGCTGTCATTTCTGGCGGTGGCCACGAGCGCCTTGCTGGCCTCAGCCTTGCTCGCCGGCCGCGCCCCGTGGACTTGGAGCATTCCCGCGTTCTGGTTCGTTCTGCTCATCGTAATCAATTCGGCATACCGGCCGCCAATGTCGCCGCCGGAATCCGAGGACGCGTACCTGCTTCAGCCTGACGTCCCGCTCGACGAAGCGGCTGCGAAGGAGTGGTCGCCCTCCGCTGACCAGGGACGCCATCTCGGCGGTCTGGTGAAGGCGTCACTCGGAGCGGCCTGCAAGGGCTTTCCCGCGCACTCCGAAATGTCGATGCCGGACTGTGCCGGACCACGATCGGCGTCCCTTGCTCCCCGCCCGCTGATCGTGTGGTCGGAGAACCCGGCGCCGTTTTATTTCACGCGCGACCCGCAGTTTCAGGCCGCCGTGGTCAGGATGGCTGAGCGCGCCCACGCCTACGTTATTTTCAACACCGTCGCCTTCGCCGGTCCGGATGATGCTCGGCCCAAGAACAGCGCCATCGTGCTCGGTCCGGACGGACGCGTAGCGCTCGAGTATGATAAAATTCACCTGGTGCCTTTCGGTGAATACGTGCCTCCTTGGGTGTTCCCCGGCAAGGTCGGTAAGATCGTCTCTCAGGTCGGCGACTTCGTCCCCGGAACCAGCTACCGCGCAGTTGATACGCCTGACGGGGCGATTGCGGTCTCGATCTGCTACGAGGATATCTTCCCCCAGCTCGTGCGGCGTCTCGTGCCACGGGGCGGGGGGGTCCTGGTGAACATCTCGAACGACTCCTGGTATGGGGACTCATCGGCGGCGTTCCAACACCTGGAGATGTCGCGCTATCGCGCCATCGAGAATGGCCGGTACCTGTTGCGGGCGACCAACGACGGCATCACCGCGATCATCGACCCGCACGGCAGGGTGACGCAGCAGTTGCCTCGCCACCGGCAGGCGGTCTTGTCCGGCCACTTCAATTACGTCGGCCGGCAGACCTTCTATAATGCCCACGGCGACGTTTTCGCGTGGCTCTGCGTGCTCGTGACGGTCGCCACGGTGGGAAGGCTAAAGGCTAAAGATGAAGGGTGAAGGTTAAAGGATGAAGAATTAAAGGCAGAGCATCTACTGATGATTGCAGAATATAATGACGACGTTTTCTGTAGCGGCGGTCTGCGACCGCCGTTTTTCGGCGCTCATAGAGCGCCGCTACAGCGAATGAGCGTCACGATATTTCGCAATTCTCAAATAACACGCGGTACGCGGCACCTAACACCTGAAACCAGGCACCTGCCCCTGCTGTTAGCAGGTTGCTGAAAAACTCCGGAAGCTGTCATCCTGAGGAGCCGAAGGCGACGAAGGATCTCTGTATTTGCTTGATTTCACAAATGCCGGGATTCTTCGCTTCGCTCAGAATGACATGCGCAATGGTTTTTCAGCAGCCTGTTAAGAGGAGTGAAAATGAGCGAAGAACTCGAACGAGAATTCCAAGCACTGAAAACTCGCGCCGCCGAACTCCGGAGTTTTCTTTGACGCCCCCGCCCGCCGCCGCGAACTCGAGGCCATCGAGAAGCGGATAACCCGCCCTGATTTCTGGCAGGACCAGGAAGCATCCCAAAAAGTTTTGCAGAGCCGGCGCCGCCTGGAGGAGGCGCTCAAAACCGACCAGGAACTGGAGCGCGCGCTGGCGGACCTCGACGCCTACTTCGAGCTGGCGCGCGAGGGAGAGAACGTAGGCGGCGAGCTGCGCACCGAGATCGACGCGCTCAGCAAACAACTCGAACGCCTGGAGACCGCCACGCTGCTCGCGGGCGAGAACGACCGGCTGAACGCCATCGTCACCCTGCACCCAGGAGCGGGCGGCACCGAATCGCAGGACTGGGCCGAAATGCTGCTTCGCACGTACCGGCGCTGGGCGGAGCGGCACGGCTTCAAGTTCACCTTGCTCGAATTTCAGGGAGGGGAAGAGGCGGGGCTCAAGTCGGCTACTTTCCTGGTGACGGGCGAATACGCCTACGGCCTGCTCGCGTCGGAGACGGGGGTCCACCGCCTGGTGCGCATTTCGCCCTTCGACGCCGCAGCGCGCCGGCACACGTCCTTTGCTTCGGTCTTCGTGAGCCCCGAGATCGACGACAACATCGAGATTGACGTCAAGCCCGACGAGCTGAGGGTCGAGACCTATCGCTCCACCGGCGCGGGCGGCCAACACGTCAACACCACGGACTCCGCCGTCCGCATCACCCACCTGCCCACCGGGACCGTCGTCCAGTGCCAGAACGAACGCTCGCAGCACCGCAACCGGGAGATGGCGATGAAGATGCTGCGCTCGAAGCTCTATGAGCTCGAAATGCGCAAGCGCCGCGAGGCGGCGGAAAAACTCGAGGATTCCAAGGGCGACATCGCCTTCGGCAACCAGATCAGGTCCTACGTGCTCCATCCTTACCGCCTGGTGAAGGACCATCGCACCAAGCTCGAGATGGGCGACGCCGACCGCGTGCTCGACGGCGACATCGACCCCTTTATTAAGTCTTATCTGGCCTCGCGCCGCGCCGTGGCGAAATCAGGATAGGTTCCACTACGCGGCTCCGGCCTGTCATTCTGAGCGGAGCGCAGCGCAGCGAAGCGAAGAATCTCGCTCTGATTTGGCCGGACGGAAAGCCCGATACTCCGGCTTTGCGCGATGACGGTTAAACTGCAAAGTGTCGCAATCGGAAACGGCGAGGAGCGCAAGATGCAACCCATCAAAACATATTACGCGTTCACCACGGCCAGCCAGTTCAGCACCTTATATACATTGGGGTGACCGGCTAGCGCGAAATTGGGGCAAGGGAGGTTCAGGGCGAGATTCTTCGCTTCGCTCAGAATGACAAGCAAGAAGCATTTTTCAGCAACCTGTTCACAGCAGGTTTCGTTAGGTTTCGTTCGCCGCTACAGGGAGAGGAAAGATGCCGGTTAATTCTTATTCTTGCTCTTCGCTGTGGCGGGTTCGGCGGGTTTCTTGGACTCGGCAGATTTCTTGGATTCGGAGGCGGTCGAGCCGGCTTTCCCGTCGCCGCTGCTTTCGGCTTTGCTCGTCTGCTCTGGGGACGATTTCCTGGCGTAGTCGGTGATGTACCAGCCGCTGCCCTTGAATTGAATGGCCGGCGCTGAGAGCAGTTGCTCGAGTTCGCCGCCGCATTTTTCGCAGGCGGTCAGGGGCGGGTCAGAGAATTTCACGATCTTCTCGAAGCGCGCGCCGCACTTCAGGCATCGGTACTCGTAAAGAGGCAAGCAGCCCTCCTTGCGTCACTTACACACAAAACCGCCTTAATATTATAGCAGACCCAGGCTAGCTGGCGAGTCGGTTGTTCGCCCCAGCCGCCTCGACACTTCAGGCGTCGCGAAAAAGCGAGGCCCGAAGCACTCAAACATAGCCGGCCCAGCTCAGCAAGATGAAGGTGGCGGGTAAATGATGGTAGAATAGTCCAACAAACACAGCTTGGCGGAGGTGGCCATGTCGCACGATCCCGAACTGATTGCCGATTTAGAAAGGGCCAAGCAAATCAACAGGGAGTCGCGGGACTCCATTACCTACTATCGGCACCCTTTGCTTTTCGGCATGCTGACCGCGCTCGCATTATTCGAGATCGTTGCTCTCCTGTGGCCTGGCCACCTCACTGACCATTTCCATACGTTACGGGCAGGACTTCGCATAGGTTTCATTTGGGCGATCGCTCTGGCGGATTGGATCACGAAACGCCGCTGGCTGAAGCGCCACTCCGAGGTGCGCGATTTCCCAATGGCCAACACCGTCTTTGTCCTCGCCCTCTTGGCTCTCTACTGCTGGGACTCGGGATATTGACAAGAAGCCACCCCGCATCTTGCTTCGGCCCCCGTCCAGTTGGTAGACTACACCCTCAAAATTTCAGCCGACTCCCAGGTCGGGTTGGATCCCAGGTTGGAACATGGCTCCGCAATCGCGCCAGATCGACGCTCCGGTTCCCTCCAAGGACGCTGCGGGAAAGCTCTACATTGTGGGCACGCCCATCGGAAACCTGGAGGACATCACCTTCCGGGCCATTCGCACCCTGAAGGAAGCCGACCTGATTGCCTGCGAGGACACGCGACGCACCCAGAAACTCCTGAATCACTATTCGATCCGGACCCGCACGATCAGCTACCACGGGCACAATGAGCTGACGCGAGCGCCCGAGCTGATCATCGAGCTCGAGCAGGGGAGCCATATCTGTTTGGTGTCGGACGCGGGCATGCCGGTTATTTCGGACCCCGGCTACCGTCTGGTGAAGCTGGCCATCCGGCACAGCATCCCGGTGGTCCCCATTCCCGGCGCTTCGGCTTTTGTGGCGGCCCTGGCTGCGGCGGGACTGCCGGTCGATAAGTTCCGCTTCCTCGGCTTCCTGCCCCCGAAGAAAGGGGCGCGGCAGAAGGCCCTCGAGGAGGTCAAGAACTCCTCGAAGACGCTGGTCTTCTACGAGGCGCCGCACCGCGCGCTCGAGACCTTGGGCGACGTGCGAAAAATCCTGGGCGATCCGCCCGTCGTGGTGGCGCGCGAAGTGACCAAGCTCTATGAGGAATTCCTGCGCGGGTCCGCGTCCGAAGTGCTCGAGCGCTTGAAGAAGAAACCGGTCAAGGGCGAGATCACCGTCCTGGTGGGACTGCACGCTTTGGCCGAGGACAACGGACCTCAGGGTGGGACGATCCGCGAAGACCTCGAGCGGCTCATGAAGGAGCAGGGCATCGACGAACGCGCCGCCCTGAAACTGGTCGCCCGCGCGCGCCGCATTCCCAAAAGCGAAGCCTACCGCCAGTGGCAGAGCGAAAAAAGCCCGGGACGCTAGCCGCCTCGTAACCCCTGCTGTAGCGGCGGTCTATGACCGCCGTCCGTGGTTCTTCAGTCGCTTCGCGCTGAGGCGGCGGTCCATCACGGCCATCCGTGTTCTTCAGTTGTTTCGCCGCGAGAGGCGGCGGTCATAGACCGCCGCTACAGCGAGAGTCGATGGCGGGTACCGTCGCGCTGAAGAATTCGTTGACGCGCTCGAGCACTTCGTGGGGGCTCGAGGCGCTCTGCACCTGACGGCGCAGTTCCGAGCCGTTGCGGACGCCGTGCGTGAACCAGCTTGCGAACTGCTTCATCTTGCCGATCGAGCCGGGAATGTCTTCGGCAACCAGCATCTCGTAATAGGTGCGGATCAGCTCGTAGCGGTCGGCCTCGGTGGGCTCCGCGTAGGCGCCGGTGCGGAAGAAGTCGGACATCTGGCGGAAGATCCAGGGATTGGTGGGCGCGGCGCGGCCGATCATGACGGCATCGCACTGTGTACGCTCCCAGAGCGCCCGGGCGTCAGCGGGGGTGAAGACGTCGCCGTTGCCGATCACCGGGATGCTCACGGACGCTTTGACCTCGGCGATCACGTCCCAGCGCGCGCGCCCGCTGAAACCCTGCTGGCGGGTGCGCCCGTGGACGGCGATGGCCTCGACCCCGCAGTCCTCGGCCAGGCGGGCCACCGGCGCCGCAACGATTTCCTCATCGCTCCAGCCGATGCGAATCTTGGCGGTGAAGGGGATGCTGACTGCGGCGCGGATTTTTCTGAAGATGCTCCCGAGCAGGGGCAGGTCGCGCAGCAGCCCTGACCCGCCGCACTTGACGACCTTCTTCGCCGGGCAGCCGAGGTTCAAATCGATGATGTCGAACCCCAGGTCCTCGATTAGGCGCGCGGCCTCGGCCAGGCGCTCAGGGTCTGCGCCAAAAATCTGCGCCGTGATGGGACGCTCCTCCTCGGTGTAGTAGAGAAAGCGCTGGGACTTCAAGTTCTGGCGCAGCATGCCTTCGCTCGACACGAACTCGGTCATGATCAGGCCGCAGCCGCCCAGCCGCCGGATGAAGCGGCGAAAGACGGTGTCGGTAATGCCCGCCATGGGCGCGAGAATCTGCGCCGGCCGCACCACCACGCCGCGAATGCGGAGTTCCTCGAAGATCATAAAGAGAGTGGAAGGTTCAAAGTCAAAAGTCCAAAGTTACTGAAGGAGTATTTTCGCAAGAAACTGTGGCTGAGTCCACGGGTTGCTGGGAATGCTGGATCGCGGCCATCTTGGCCGCTCCTTCGCGGGCGAAAGCTCGGCGGGCGAGACGCTCACGCTCCCGGCGGCTACGCGGGCTCCTGTCCGAGCAGCAAGTCTGCCGCACTCGCCATCGCAAACCGCATCTGGCCCTCGGCGACGAGCTTCCCCTCGCGGTAGGCGGCGCCGCGCAACTCGCCGAAGTTTTCGCGCAGCTTCACGGCCTCCGCCTCCACGCGCAACGTGTCGCCCAGGTAGACGGGTTCGAGCAGCCGGGCGGCGGGAATTTGCAGGATGACGGCGACCTTTCCTTGCATCCCGGGGCGTTGCATCCCGGAGCCTTGCATCTCGGGCCGCTCGAGCACCAGGATCCCGCCCAGTTGCGTCACCATCTCGAACAGGATGCCCGCCGGCACGAGCATCCGGGCGGGGTCGTATCCCTGGCACGCCTCCTCGTTGGCGCTGAAGTTCTTGATGCCGGCGATGCGCCGGCCCGGTTCAAACTCTGTCACGCGATCGACCAGCAGGAAGGGATGGCGGTGGGGGAGGACGCGCTCGATCAGATTGTCGAAGGACGAAGTCATCAGTCGTCAGTTTTCAGTTATCAGCCATCACAGCCCTGAGCTCGGGTGCCCCCCCAAAAAAAGAAATGCGGCTGGCCAGTGCCTCGGACTGAGAACTGAAAACTGAGGACTGACGACTGAGAAACTGACAAACTGGAGAACTCATTGCTTGTTCGCGAGTACAGCTTCGCTGGGGCGCTCGGCGCCGGTATCGACGAACCCCGGCGCCAGGTAGATGTAGCTTTCCTTGCGAAGCTTGGCCAGGTATTGCCGGAGGGACGACTGAATTTTCTGGTCGTAAATCCTGTTCATCACCTGCTGCGCGACATCGTCGAAATTGGGGATGCCGGCTTTGCGGCGTTCCAGCACCTTGACGATCATCGGACCGTGCTTGGTCTTGACTGAGTCGCTGGTGTCGCCCGTATCGAGCTTCTTGATGGCTTCCTCGATCTCGGGCGCGAGCGTGCCGGTCTTGAAGAAGCCCACGTCGCCGCCCTCGCTGGCGTTCGGATCATCGGAATACTTCTTGGCGACTTCCAAAAAGCGCTGCCCGGCCTTGATTTCGGCGAGCGCTTCCTTGGTCCGCTGTTCGACTTCTTGCGGGTTGTGTTTGTCGGGCGAGATCAGGATCTCCGCCAGACGGACGCCCTCGGGAGACGCGAACTCCTGCTTGTGCTCGTTGAAGTACTTGCGCGCGTCTTCGTGCGAGACGATGATCCGCGAGCCCACTTCGCGCCCGATCACCTCGCGCATCAGCAAGTCGCGCCGGAGGTTGTCCTTGAAGTCTTCCCAGGAGATCCCCTGTTTCTCCGCTTCCTTCTCAAAGTCTTCGAGCGAGGCCAGGTTGTACTTCTTGCGCATCTCGTCGAGCTGCTTGACGACCTCGGTCTCGACGTTGAGGTCAAGGTCCTTGGCCTTCTGGACCATCAGGTCCTGGTCGATCATGTCGCGCAGCAGGTTCTTGCTCTGCTCGCGGACCTGCACTTCCAGCTCCACGCCCGAATAGTCCCCAGCCAGGCGCGCGCGAAGCTGCTGCCGGTCCCGGTCGAACTGCCGCTGCGTGATGATTTCGTTGTTGACGCGCGCGATGATGCGCTCGACAATCCTGGCCGCGCCGAGGGTGGAAGCCAAGGCCAGTACAGCCGCGGCCGCCGCAATGAAACTCGCTTTTCTAGTCATGTGGTTGCTTCCCAGTTTTCAGTTCTCAGGTTTCAGCTTCGGGACTGACAACTGACAACTGAATTGTATTCTACGCCTGTAGTTCCTGCAAGGCGTTTTGGATTTGGGCGGGCAGGTCGCCGTCGGCGGACGCCAGCCGGAAGCGCAGGACGCGGTCGGGCCGGAAGCTTGCGTCCCTGCGGCGGCGCAGGAATTGGGTCAGCTTTTCGGGATCGACCGGCGCCTGCGCGTGGAACCGCAGCCACACTTCGTCTTCCTTGCGCTCGATCGAGTGGACCAGCAGCCTTTCCGCCGCCGA
>QHZK01000285.1 GCA_003224635.1 Acidobacteriota bacterium
CTGCCCGTGTCGATCGATCCTGGCTGGCCGTTCGCCCATGTCAATCTGAAGCCCGACAAATTCCACGGCGAATGGAACTACACGATGCTACCAAGCAACAAATACAGGTTGTAAATGTTATTTATTTACGCCTCCCTACTGTCCTTCCCCCTCCGTAGGATAACCTGCCTCGGTCCACGCGCGCCAGCCGCCGTCCATTGAGATCACGCTCGTGTAACCCATCTTCTGCAGATTGTCGGCTGCGAGCGCGGAGCGAAATCCGCCCCCGCAGTAAAGCACAATCGGCCGAGACTTGTCCGGAATGGCTTTTTCAATATCGCGCTCGATGACGCCCTTGCTCAGGTGGACAGCGCCAGGCAGCCGCCCGCGGGCCCATTCGCTTTCTTCGCGCACGTCGACCAGAAGGAACTTGTCCCCCGCGTCGAGCCGTCGCTTCACCTCTGCGATGTCGGTTTCCCGGATGCGAGTTTTCGATTCTTCGACCAGCTTGAGGAATGCGGGCGAATGCTTCATTACTGCCTACTGCCTTCTGCCTACTGCCTTCTGCCTACTGCCGACTGTTCTCTACCTACGGCCTCTTCTCCTCGGCGGGAATCAATTCCAGATCGACCTTGAGCTTGCCGCCTTCGTCGACGCGCACGGTTTTGCCGCGCCCCTCGTAACGCCTCAGAAGATCGGGATCGACGTAGGCGCCCTCCTCGGCCTTTTCCCAGGCGAACAACTCATAATCGCCCGGCGGGACGCTCCCCAGCGTGAAGCGGCCCTGCTGATCGCTCACCGCCGCCGAGTACAAGCGGGTCAGGCCGCGCCGGTTTGCATCCGGGGCCAGCACGACCGTAGCCCCCAGGAAAGGCTTCTGGTCACGCTGCACGACACCGTCGATGTGGCCGCCGGCCGCGCTGACCGTGATTTCGAGCGGGCCTGCCGGATGGCCCTCGCTGAGGGTCAATCCTGCGTCCAGCACGTCATCGCCGCCCAGGCGCGCCGCCTTCAAGTAGAGGTCCTGCGGCAGGCAGCACACGTTGAGGGCGTAGGAGCCGTCGGGAACGTCTTTCAGGACGAAGCTGCCGTCGGCCTCGATCGTCGCGGGCTGCACTCCGATCGGCAGCGGATCGAGTGGCTGCAAAGAGACTTGCAAGCCGCCGATGTTCACCTGCGCGTTTCCTTGAGTGGCGCCAGATTCCGTCGCGCCTTCCACCCGCACGCGGCCTCTGATTTCGGAACCCAGCGTAGGCTGCAGGGTGATACCCTCGACGTCCGTGCTCCCGACCTCGAGCGGCTCTAGCGCGTTGTACTGTTTTCCGTTATCCCACATCTGCGCCACGAGAGCGTAGGAGCCCGGCGGAACATTGCGTATCTCGAAAGTGCCCTCGGCCAGGTTGACGCTGGTCTGCCCCTGGAAGTTGGGCCCCCCGGTCAGCCGCCTGACCAGCGTAATGTTTACGCCGATTCCTGGCCGGTTGAGCGCGGCGCTGACAATCCGGCCGCGCACGCGCACTGCGGGCACGGGCGCGAGGTTGAAATCCACGGGCGTTTCTCCGCCTGCCTCTACCTCGACCTGAGCGGCGCCGCCTGGATCGCTCGTGCCCGGATAGTACAGGGGGGCGTAGGCTTCCGGCGCGTCCTCGCCGCCCGGGTCCGGCTGGTCATCGGTGACGCCGACGAAGTATTTGTCCGGAGACAGTCCCGCCAGCCGGTATTCCCCGAGGTCGTTAGTGGACGTTCCCATCACCGGATCAAGCCGGCGGTGGCCGTTGAAGAACGTAAATCGCAAAGCCTGCACGCTGACACCGCTGATGGGCTCGCCGTCTTCGTCGTAGACGCGGCCGATGATGGCGCCGGTCGGAATCAGCCGGAAAACGAGGTCCTTCTTTTGCTGGCCGGGCGCGAGCTTGAGCAGCTTGCCCGGACCGTTCGGGACCTCCTGGCCGTATCCCATGCCAAGGTAGCCGTCGCGATTCACCCAGAGGTTGTATTCGCCTGGCTCGAGGCCTTTCAGCACGAAGCGGCCCCCTGGGTCCGTGCGCGCCGTGTGCGGACTGCCGTTGGGCCCCATCCTCTGCGCGGTGATCGAGGCCCTCTTCAGGGGCTGGCCCGTCGTGCTCTTGAGCACCACTCCTTCGATCGTGCACGGGGCCTGGCGCGTGGTTTCGGCTCGCTGAGCCTGAAGCAGCGGTGTTAGGAGAAGCGCCAGCGTGAGCGCCGCCGATTTCATTTCATCCTCCTGCCTCCCTCTGAAGCCGCTTAAACCAGTGATGCAGTTGTCGGGCACGGCGTTGCGTCTCCAGATCACGAGCCGCCGCTCTGCAAAAGCCGGGTCTGCGCTACGGCCTCCTATCCTCACTATCGCAGGCGTATGTGCGCTGCGAGCACCGTTGTATAATCAAACTTGGCACCATCGAGAGCGTCGGGAGCATCCAAAACCTGTAGCGCGGTAGAGACTCTGTCGCGCCCTGACGCTCACATTCCGAGATTGATCCGTCACGGAGGACCATCTTGCCCACCGGAGCCACCACTCAGACCCAGAAATCAGCACTCGACCAGGCTCAGCTCGACCAGCTCTCGATCAACACCATCCGTTGTCTTGCCATGGACGCGGTCCAGAAGGCGAACTCGGGCCATCCCGGACTGCCCATGGGCGCTGCGGCGATGGCCTACGTCCTGTGGACGCGATTCCTCAGGCACGACCCGCGGAAGCCTCACTGGCCGAACCGAGACCGCTTCGTCCTCTCGGCGGGCCACGGTTGCATGCTGCTTTACAGCTTGCTGCACCTGACCGGCTATGACCTCACGCTGGACGACATCAAGCAATTTCGCCAGTGGGGCAGTAGGACTCCCGGCCATCCCGAGCACTTGCTGACCCCGGGCGTTGAGACCACGACCGGTCCGCTGGGCCAGGGCTTCGGCAATGCGGTGGGTATGGCCATCGCCGGAAAATACCTGGGGGCGCTCTTCAACCGGCCCGGACACGAGATCGTCGACTACAAGGTCTACGGCATCTGCAGTGACGGCGACCTGATGGAGGGCGTGTCGGCGGAAGCGGCGTCGATCGCGGGTTTCCTCGGGCTCGACAATCTGATCTTCCTGTACGACAACAACCACATCACTATCGAAGGCTCCACCGATCTCGCTTTCAGCCAGGAAGACGTCGGCAAGCGCTTCGAGGCCTACGGCTGGTTCGTCCAGAACCTGCCCGACGGCAACGACCTCGAAGCCGTGGACCGGGCCTTCCGCGCCGCGCAATCGGAAAGGCAGCGGCCCTCGCTGATCGTCTGTCGCACGCACATCGCCTACGGCAGTCCGAACAAGCACGACAGTGCGGCCGCGCACGGCGAGCCGCTGGGCGAAGAAGAGGTCAGGCTGACCAAGCAGAACCTGGGCTGGCCGCTCGATCCGGCGTTTTACATCCCGGAGGAGGCGCTGGCGCACTACCGGGAGGCGGTCCCCAAAGGCGAGCGCGCCGAAGCCGATTGGCAGGGGCGCCTGGCGGCCTGGAAGCAGGAGTTCCCCGACCTCGCCAAGGAATGGGACCGCTACGTGCGCGGCGGGCTGCCCGAGGGCTGGCAGTCCAAGATCCCCGTGTTCAAGTCTGACGAGAAGCCCATCGCCACGCGGTCGGCGTCGGAAAAGGTGCTTCAGGCGATTGCTCCGCTCCTGCCCACGTTCCTCGGCGGCTCGGCGGACCTCGCGCCTTCGACAAAGACCTACGTCAAGGGCCTGGGCGACTTCCGCAAGGGCAACTACGGCGCGAAGAATTTTCACTTTGGCATCCGCGAGCACGGCATGGGCGCGATCCTGAACGGCATGGCGCTCAACGGTCTGATTCCCTACGGCGCCACGTTCCTGATTTTTTCCGACTACTGCCGTCCCGCGATCCGGCTGGCGGCGCTGATGGAAGTCCACTCGATATTCGTCTTCAGCCACGACAGCGTTTTCCTGGGCGAAGACGGACCCACGCACGAGCCGATCGAGCACCTGCCGGCGCTGCGTGCGATTCGCAATTTGTGCTTCATCCGGCCGGCCGACGCGAATGAAACGGCGGTGGCGTGGCGTGTCGCCATTGAAAGGCGAAGCGGGCCCGTGGCCCTCGCCCTTACCCGCCAGAACCTTCCCATCATCGACCGCAGCCGATACGGTCCGGCGGAAGGCCTGGCGCGCGGGGCCTACGTGCTTGCCGGTTCGAAGGGCAAGCTGCCTGAAATAATCCTGATGGCGTCGGGGTCCGAAGTATCGCTGGCTCTCGACGCCTATGAGAAATTGTTGGCGCAAGGCATCGCGGCCCGCGTCGTCAGTATGCCGAGCTGGGACCTCTTTGAGGCGCAGCCCAGCGCCTACAGGGACGAGGTCCTGCCGCCCGCGGTCACGGCGCGCCTGGCGATCGAGGCCGCGTCGCCCTTCGGCTGGGAAAGATACGTGGGCACCCAAGGCGGCGTCATCGGGATGACCCGGTACGGAGCGTCCGCGCCGTACAAGGCGCTGGCGGAGCAATTTGGCTTTACTCCGGCCAACGTCGTCAAGCGGGCTCACGAGTTGTTGGGAAGATAGTTCTCACTGTAGCGGCGCTCTACGAGCGCCGCGCGGCGGTCCCTTTCCAGGGCAGGCTTCGACCGCCGCTACAGCAACTTGGCAGCGCGCCGCCGAATGGAGAAAATGGGAGAGGGAGAAAACGCCATGAATCCGAATCCGCTGAAGGAACTCAATAAATTCGGCCAGAGCGTCTGGCAGGACTACATTCGCCGCGGCGAGATCCTCTCCGG
>QHZK01000286.1 GCA_003224635.1 Acidobacteriota bacterium
TTCGACGCCATTCTGGTGCCGGGAGGATTCGGCAAGCGCGGAATCGAGGGCATGCTGCGGGCGATCGAATTTGCGCGCACGCGCAAAGTCCCCTACTTCGGCATTTGTCTCGGCATGCAGTGCGCCGTGATCGAATACGCGCGCAACGTTTGCGGTCTCAAGGGAGCCAACAGCTCGGAGTTCGATTCGAACACCGCGCACCGCGTCATCTACAAACTGCGCGAGCTGCGCGGGATCGACGAGCTGGGCGGGACCATGCGGCTGGGCGCCTGGACCGCGCGCGT
>QHZK01000287.1 GCA_003224635.1 Acidobacteriota bacterium
CGCCGCCTGCGAATACAAGGCCCGCCGCCTGGCCTCGGCCGGCGCGCCGCGGCAGGCCAAGACCGGGCAGGCCATGGTCAGCGGCGGATGAACGTGAGCGACGCCGTCAAAAGGCGAAACCAAAGACTGAAAATTCAAAATTGAAAAGCAAAAATCCGCTGAAGATTCCTGTACACCGGAAAGCCGTCAGAATTCCGAGCGCGAGCCGTCGGGCGCGGGTCCGGCAGCTTGAATTTTTGCCTTTCAATTTTTCATTTTCCATTTGATCCTTCGAGTTCTTCGGGACCGCCTCAATTTCATGCGCCGCCTTGTCCACATTGGCAAGCTCACGCTGGCCGCGGGACGCCCGCTGTTCTTGATCGCCGGGCCCTGCGTGATCGAGAGTGAGCGGCACGCCTTGAGGATGGCCCGGCGCCTCGCGGCCGCCGCCCGCGCGCTCCAGGTTCCTTACATCTTCAAAGCCTCCTACGACAAGGCCAACCGCACCTCGCTCGGCTCCTACCGCGGGCCGGGACTGGCGCGAGGCCTCGAAGTCCTTGCGAGCATCAAGACGAAAGTCGGTGTGCCCGTGCTCACGGACGTACACGACCCGAGCCAGGTAGCGCCCGCCGCCGAAGTGTGCGACGTCATCCAGATTCCGGCGTTCCTCTCGCGCCAGACGGACCTGCTGGTGGAAGCGGGGCGCTCTGGAGCCGCGGTCAACATCAAGAAGGGCCAGTTCCTCTCGCCCTGGGAAGTTCGCTACGCGGTCGAAAAGGTGGCGAGCGCCGGCAACCATCGCATCCTCATCACCGAACGCGGCTCGTCATTTGGCTACAACAATCTGGTCGTTGACATGCGCGGGCTCGCCGTGATGAAGGAATGGGGCCATCCGGTCATTCTCGACGTCACTCACGCGCTGCAACTGCCCGGCGGTGAAGGCACGCGCAGCGGAGGCCAACCGCAGTTCATCGAGACGCTGGCGCGCGCGGGTGTCGCGGCGGGCGCCGATGGAATTTTCATGGAGGTGCACGACAACCCGTCGCAGGCCCTCTCGGACAGCTCGAATGCGCTCGATTTGAAGCGATTCAAACCGCTGGCGAGAAAACTGCGCGACCTCGGGCGATTCGTGCGCAAGCTCGACTAGCGCCAGGAGCGCGGGCGACCCGGTGTGCTATCATCGTGCCCTCGGAGCGCGGGCGTCTCGCCCGCCGTTCGTGATCCGGGACGCTTGCAGCTTATGGCTCTTGAGACCGCCCGCAAGGTGCTCGAAATCGAGGCCCGGACGCTGGCCGAGCTGGTCGATCGCTTGGACGAGCGGTTCACGCAGGCGGTGGAAACGCTGTTCGCCTGCAAGGGCCGCGTGGTGGTCACCGGCATGGGGAAGTCCGGCCTGATCGGGCAGAAAATCTCCGCCACCTTTTCGAGCACGGGCACGCCCTCGTTTTTCCTTCACCCCGCCGAGGCCCTGCACGGCGATCTGGGCAGCCTGGTGCGCAATGACGCGCTTGTGGCGCTCTCTTACAGCGGCGAGACCGAGGAGTTGCTGCGCTTGCTCGACACGGTGAAGCGCCTGGCCGTTCCGCTCATGACGCTGACGGGAAGCCCGTGCTCCACGCTTGCCCAGGCGAGTGACGTGGTCATCGACGTGGGCATCCGGCAGGAGGCCTGTCCGTTGGGCCTCGCTCCCACCGCTTCGACCACGGCTATGCTTGCCATGGGCGATGCGCTCGCCATGGCCCTGCTCGAAAAGCGCGGCTTCACCGAAGAAGACTATGCCGCGCTGCACCCTGGCGGCAAGCTCGGCGTCAGGCTCAAGCGGGTGGAAAACGTGATGCACGCGGGCGACCAAGCGCCCAGCGTCGCCCCCGCGACCTCGATGACGGACGTGATCTACGAGATGAGCAGGAAAGGCCTCGGCCATACTACGGTGGTCGAGGACGGCAATCGTCTGGTGGGGATCATTTCTGACGGCGACCTGCGGCGCTTCCTCCAGAGGGAAGGGAACCGGGCGCTCGGTCTGACGGCGGCAGATTGCATGTCGCGGGACCCGGTCACCATCGGCCGCAAGGAACTCGCGACTCGCGCCCTGAACCTGATGGAAGCGCGCAAGATCACTTCGCTCCCCGTCGTGGAC
The DNA here is from genome assembly GCA_003224635.1 of Acidobacteriota bacterium. Lineage (GTDB taxonomy): Bacteria > Acidobacteriota > Terriglobia > UBA7540 > UBA7540 > QHZK01. Next base: position 2,117 of record QHZK01000287.1, read on the forward strand.
AGCGAAGGGAGACTCGAGGGCGTCGTCCATCTGCACGACCTGTGGACGACACAGATGTTCTGAAGGCAGGGACGAGGAAAAGGGAAATGATGAATAATGAATGATGAATGATGAATGAATGGGAATACAGGCTGGCTCCGCTCATCATTCATAATTCATCATTCATCATTCGTAAATCTAATGGCCATCTCACCCCGAGCCCTGCGCCAGCGCGCCCGCAAGATCAAGCTTCTGCTGATGGACGTCGACGGCGTGCTGACGGACGGCAGCATCTATTACCTGCCGCAGGCCGTCGAAGGCTCCGCCGGGCGGTTGATCGAGACCAAGGGGTTCCACTCGCGCGACGGTCTCGGCATCCGGCTCGCGCACGAAGCCGGGCTCAAGACCGGGATCATTTCGGGCCGGACTTCGCCTCTGGTCGAGTATCGAGCCAAAGAACTGGGCATCCACTTCGTTCAGTTGGACGCTTTGGAGAAGCTGGGCCCTTACGAGGAAATTCTTCGGGCTGCGAATCGGCGCGACGAAGAGGTTTGTTACGTGGGCGATGACATCGTCGACCTGCCTATTCTCAAGCGCGTGGGACTGGCGGTGGGCGTCGGCGACGGGCACCCATTCCTGCGGCGCCACGTTCATTACTGGACCCGCCAGCCCGGCGGCTACGGCGCGGTGCGCGAAACGATTGAGCTGATCCTCGACGCGCAGGGCAAGCTGCGCGACGTATTCAAGTCGTATCTCCGATAGCCAAGCGATGTGATGGTGAGACCGCCCGCAAACACCGCCTACGCACGCTTCATCATCTGCGCCGTTCTGTTGCTCGCGGCCGGCCTTCGCGATCCCGCTCGGCTTCGAGCTCAGAATGCCGGGCAGGAGCGCGACGCCTGGCAGCGTCCCGACGAGGTGATGGATGCTCTCGGCATCAAACCGGGCAGCGCGGTCGCGGACGTCGGGTGCGGCGCAGGCTACTTCACCTTCCACCTGGCGGAGCGCGTCGGTCCGAAGGGAAAAGTCTACGCGGAAGACATCAAGGAAGAAAGGCTGGCCGAGATTCGCAAGCGGGCTCAAAAAGAAGGCGTGACGAACATTGAAACGGTCTCGGGCGCGGAAGACGATCCGCGATTACCCCTTGCGAGCGTCGACGTCGTGATGATCGTTGACGCTTACCACGAGATGCATCATTACGACGCCATGCTCGAGGCGGTGTATCGAGCGCTCAAGCGGGGCGGGCTGCTCGCCCTGATCGACGGCGCCGCCGAGCCGGGCCGTCCGCGCGACGAGTATTATGAACGCCACCGCATGCCCGCACAGACGGAGCGCGAAGACGCCGAGCGCAACGGGTTCCGGTTCGTGCGCGAACGGCCCGGGTTCACGCGGGCGGATGACAAGAAAGAGTATTATTTCATGATCTTTGAGAAGCCCGCGAAAACCATTTGAAAGTCAAAAGGTCGCGGGTGGCATGACCACGGGGGCGCGACACAGCAGGACATTCGATTTTAGACTAACGTCGTGGAAATTATAGCTTGTGACCTTTGCGCATCGACGAATCATAGGGTCCTCTACCAAGTTCCGGATCGCGAGTACCACCCCGAGGAGCTATTTACGGTGGTCCAATGCCGCCAATGCGGGCTGGCGTTTGTAAATCCGAGGCCACGCTTTGAAGAGATGGGCAAGTATTACCCGCCCGACTATTACCAAAAGGAATTCGTTGAAAACCCCGAGCGTCACCAGAAGCGCTACGCAAGGGAGGCGAGGTATCTTCGCGAGATCGAGGAGCGCGGAGGGCCACGTAGGCTCTTGGATGTCGGCTGCGCCAACGGCGACTTTCCCAGATTCATGGCCGCTCGGGGCTGGAGCGTGGAAGGCGAGGAAGTTTCTCAGTCGGCCTCGCCAATCCGGGACTTCGTGGTTTACTCGCAACCGTTTCCGGACATTCCTGTTGAGATGCCTACCTATGATGCCGTGACGGCTTGGGCGGTGCTCGAGCACGTCCACCATCCTATGGCTTATTTTCAGAAGGCTGCGAAGGTTCTCAAACCGGGCGGGATCTTTGTGTTTTTAGTTCCCAATTTTGACAGCTTGGCTTCCCGTCATCTTTTTGGCGAAGACATTCCCCGGCACTTGTTCTTCTTCACGCGTGAAACTGTTAAACAATATTTACAAAAGACGGGCTTTCGTTTAGTGCGGGAGAGCAATCGCGGTAGAATTTTCCGCATGGAGCCTGAGAACTGGTTACTCTTCTTCCTGCGAGCTCGTGTTCTGCAAAAGGGCTTTTCGTGGGCGGACCTGCCACCGTCGCGGCCAGAATTTATTCAAAGGAACCAGCTTCGACCGGGACTGATGTCTTCGGTCCGATATGCAGTCAGCTATCCCCTCAGGGTCGTGGAGCGCCCCTTTTGGCCGGTATTGGCGCTCATCCAGATGCTGCGGATGACCTATCCAATAAGCACCTTCATCGCTCGCAAGCTTTGATGCGGTGAGCAGTCCACCAGAAGCCCCAGTCGAAGGTCAAAAGCGGAAAGCTCACAGCACACAGAGTCGGTGTACGGCCCTTTCGACTTTTGACTTTCGACCTTCAACTGTTAGAATGATTCAGATGGCTTCCACGAACTTCGTTCATCTTCACCTTCACACGGATTACAGCCTGCTCGACGGCGCCTGTGAGATTTCAGGGCTCATGGACCGCGCGGCGGAGCTCAAGCAACCCGCGGTGGCGGTCACGGACCACGGCAACCTCTTCGGGGCGATCAAGTTTTACGAGGCGGCGCGGAAGCGC
>QHZK01000288.1 GCA_003224635.1 Acidobacteriota bacterium
GGCCCTCCGGTGGAAACGCGATTTGCCGACTCCCTCGCCGCTGGAGAGATCGCCGTGGAGAACCTGACGCTGGCTGACCTGGAGCGCTCGGCCCAGCTTCTTCGCACCTACGAGTTTCTCGGGTTCGTAGATGCTTCCATTGTGTCCGTTGCGGAGCGTCTGAAACTTCGTGCCCTTGTCACCACGGATCGTCATGACTTCGGGCGGGTCCGCCCTAACCATGTTGCCGCCTTTCGCCTCCTCCCCTGATGCCATCTAAGCGGCAGCGATCAGCGGTAGGCCTTTCATCATTCATAGCGCAGCGCCACCATCGGATCGACTTTCGTCGCGCGCCGCGCCGGGACGTAGCTCGCGATCATTGCCACGGTAATCAAGACCACGGAGACGGCGATGAACGTCAGGGGATCGGTGGGCTTGACGCCGTAGAGAACGCTCGTCATAAGATGCGTAAGCGCCAAGGCAGCCGCGACCCCTCCTGCCACTCCGTAAACCGCTAGGGTCATGCCCTGTTTTACCACCCAAAGGAGGATAGTCTCGCGCTCGGCGCCCAGGGCCATGCGAACGCCGATCTCACGCGTGCGCTGACGCACCCGGTAGGACAGCACGCCGTAAATCCCCACCGCCGCCAGGACCAGGGCGAGGCCCGCAAAAACGTTCATTAACGTCATGAGAAAGCGCTGGAAGGCCACGGCAGTGGAGAGTATTTCTTCCATCAAGCGGACATGGCCGACGGGGAGGTTCGGATCGGCCCCACGAACGGCATTGGCTACGGCGCGGCCCACGCTCAGAGGTTTGACGGAGGTTCGCACCAGAACGCTGGTGGGGAACCAGGCCTGGAAGAGCTGGTCCGTCTCATAAGAAGCTTGTGCCATCGGAACAAAGAACGTGGGAGGCGCAGGCTCGTTCAAGCTCGATCTCACGTCGCTAGCCACGCCGACGATCTCCGCGGCCTGGTGTTCCAACATGAGGTGCAGGCCAACGGGACTCTGGTTAGGGAAGTACTGGCGCGCGAACGCCTCATTAATGATGGTGACCATCGCTGAGTCTGGCGAGTCGGCTTCGGTGAAGGGCCTGCCGGCAAGCAGCGGAACACCCAGCGCGCGGAAGTAGCCCGGGGTAATCTCGCGATAGTCCACTGAAGGGGATTCTAGCTGGCCTCCGATTCGCAGTCCGGGATTCGTGTTGCCTCCCCTTTCAAGCGGCAGCCCGGCGGCCACCACGGCGGCGCTCTCGACTCCCGGAACGGCCTCGATTCGGCTCACCAATTCCTGATAGAAATTCGCAAGGGCAGGCATCGAGTCGTATTTCAAACCGGTGGTCCAGATTTCGACCGCGAGCGCGTGATGCGGGTCGAAGCCGGGATTGGTGCGAAGGAGATTGACAAGGGTCCTGATAAGCAGACCGGACCCGATGAGGAGAACGAGCGAAAGCGCGGTCTCCAGGCAAACCATCGCGGCGCTCAGGCGTCCGCGCCGGGGGCTCAAGCCGGCGGCGCCCGCCCCTTCTTTAAGCGACTCGTTCAGATTGGCGCGCGATGCCGTGAGAGCAGGCGCAAGGCCGGAAAGGAGACCGGTGAGCACGGCGACGCCGGCCGTGAAGAGCAGCGCCCAGCGGTTGAGTGCAACCTGCTCGACGCGCGGCAGGCTGGCCGGCGCAAGCGCCAGAAGCGAGTGTAGCCCCCACACGGCCACGAGCAAACCCAGACCGGCGCCGAACGCCGCGAGCAGAACGCTTTCCGTCAAAAGCAGCCTGAGAATGCGTCCGCGGCCGCCGCCCAGCGCCGCCCGCAGAGCCATTTCGCGGCCCCTTGCCGCCGTGCGCGCGAGCAGCAGGTTGGCCACATTCACACAGGCGATGAGAAGGACGAACCCGATCGCGCCGAAGAGCACCAGAAGCGGCGTGCGCACATCGTTCGAGATCATGTAGCGGTAGGGCGCCGCGACGAAGCCCACGACCCTCCGGTCGCCTTCACCCATCCATCCATAGAATTGGGCGACAAATGGCTCGGTAAGGCCCGCCAGGTAGCTGCTGGCTTGCGCGTCCGAGACTCCCGGCCTCAGCCTGCCGATCACACGGAAATTCTGGCCGCCGCCGACGGTCTCGCGCACCTGCCCGATGGTAGTCCATAGGTCGGCTGCGGGAATGCTTTGAAAGCCGGAAGGCATCACGCCCACGACGGTGTAAGGAACGCCATCCAGCAGAACGCTCTGGCCGATGGCTTGCGCGTCGCCGTTAAAGTGCGCTTTCCAGAGCCCATAGCTCAGAACCGCAACGCTCGCGCCCCCGGGGCGGTCTTCCTCGGGACTGAAATCGCGGCCCAGGAAAGGCTCAACAGCATAGACGTGAAAGTATTCCGAAGAAACGCGCAGGGCCACCAGGCGTTCGGGAGTTCCTGCTCCTGCCAGGTTGAAACCCACGCCGGTAGAGGCGGCAAGGTACTGGAACGGCTCGCTGTGTTGCTTCCAGAAATCAAAAGCAAGTGCGGTAAAGCTCGAGAAGCTTCCCACCTCGCCGCGGAACGTGCGCGAGATCTGAACTATGCGCTCGGGGTCGGGATAAGGCAGCGGGCGGAGAAGCACGCCATACACCACCGTGAACATCGCCGTGTTCGCCCCGATGCCGAGGGCGAGCGTGAGCACGGCCACGGCGGTAAAGGCGGGACTTCGTCCGAGCATCCGCAGGCCGTAGCGAACGTCGCTCAACAGAGTTCCCATGGTCGCCACCTCAGAAGCGGGGTTCGGGACTCGGGGCTCGGGGTCCGGGAAGGAAGAATTCTTCTTCTTTCTCCGTTCTGACTCCTCACTCCCTGTCTTCGCGCTCGTCACTCGTCACTTGTCACTCGTCACTGCATCTGTCAACTGGCCGCGCTAGACTGGCTCTCAGCCGCCGCTGCCTCGCTCTCGTCCACCACCCGGCCGTCGAACAGGTTGACGTGGCGCTCGGCGTAGCGCGCGAAGCGCGGATCGTGCGTCACCATGACGATGGTCGAACCCGCCCGATGAAGCTCGCGCAGCAGCTCCATCACCGCTTCGCCGTTCTTCGAGTCGAGGTTGCCGGTGGGCTCGTCCGCCAGCAGGACCGACGGCTCGCCCACCAGGGCGCGCGCCACGGCCACGCGCTGTTGTTGACCGCCGGAGAGCTGGCTCGGCAGGTGCTTCGAGCGGTGCGCCATGCCGACCTTTTCGAGCGCCTGCTGCACGCGCGTCTTGCGCTCAGCCGACCTCATGCCGCGATAAGTCAAAGGTAGCTCCACGTTCTCAAAGACGTTCAAGTCGCCAATCAGGTTGAAACTCTGAAAGATGAACCCCACCTCGCGGTTGCGAATCCGGGCCCGGTCCGAGAGGTCCAAGTCCTCCACCGGCCTGCTGTTGAGCGTGTACTTGCCCTCAGTGGGAGAGTCCAGCAGGCCCAGAATCGACAGCAGGGTGGACTTCCCGCAGCCCGAAGGGCCGGCGATGGAGACGTATTCGCCCTTGTTGATTTCAAGGTGAATGCCCGACAGGGCGTGAGTCTCAACCTCGTCGGTGTAAAAAACCTTGGTAACGCCATCCAGACGTATCAACGATTGGCCATTGGTGCCCATTGTGTGTTTTCCTCCGAGTTTCAAGTCGGTTTCGGCTCTCGGTTACCTATCGACGTTCGTCGCCTAAGGGAACGTGAGTCGACGGAATGAGTAGGAATTCATACCATTGGCGTATGAAGACCATCGTATCGGAAAAGGCCAGATCGCATCCAGGGCTGCGGCTCTTGACATCGCGATGACTTCATATTACCATCAAGATGTGCGAACAACGCTGACCCTGGACGATGACGTTGCCGCCAAGCTGCGCGCGGAATCGCGCCGTTCCGGCCGATCGTTCAAACAGGTCGTCAATGATTTCTTGCGCCTTGGACTGCACGTTCGATCTCAAGTCGCTTCGGCTCCGCCTTTCAAAGTCAAAGCGCGGCCTCTCGGAAGCAAGGGTTTCAACTATGACAACATCTGGGAACTCATCGAGCAGATCGAAGGGCCCTATCACCGGTGATTCTGGTTGATGCCAACCTCTTGCTGTACGCCTACGATTCCGCCTCCGCGCACCACCGTGCCGCTCGGGGCTGGCTCGAAGCCGCCTTCTCCGCGCCGGAGCCGGTCGGGTTGGCGTTGGTAGCCCTTCTTGCTTTCGTCCGCATTGGGACAAACAGGCGGCTCCGCAAAGCTGCGTTCTCAACGACCGAAGCTCTTGCCATCGTTTCAGGCTGGTTGAATCGACCAAGGGTCGCGCTCCTCAATCCCGGTGAAACGCACTGGAAAATCCTGGGCCGCCTCTTCGTAGAAGGGCAAGCGTCCGGGAATCTGGTGATGGACGCGCACCTGGCGGCGCTGGCCATCGAGCACGGAGCTACACTCGCCACCACCGACAAGGACTTCACCCGCTTCCCCGGGTTGCGCTTGGTCAACCCCCTGGTGTCGGAGACCGCCGACGAAGAATCGGGTTGAGGCTCGTCACTTGTCACTCGTTGTCGCTCGTCACTGCTCTACTGCAGCCGAATCCGGTCCACCGCATCCCAGCGCGACATGTCAGAAAGGATAACCTCGTCGCCCACTTTCAGGCCGTCGAGGACCTCCACCGTATTGACCGAAGTGCGGCCGATCTTCACCTGGACTTTGTCCGCGTACTTTTCGTCGGGCTCGTACTTGAAAAGCGTGATGGTGCTCTTCGGCTGGCCGAAGGCGGGCCGGCCCACGTAGAGCACGTCCGCCAAGCGCTCGAGCGTGATGGTGCCGTCCACGCTCAGGTCAGGGACGGCGCCTTGCGGCAGCGGACCATCCAGCTTCACATCCACCGCCACGGTCCCATTCACCGCCGAGGGATCGATGCGGATGACGTGGCCCGGAATCACGCCGTTGTGGGTGTCAATCTCGGCGCGCTGGCCAATCGCCACGTCCTTGGCTTGGGTCTCGGCAATCTTGATCTCGGCCTTGAGCCGGGTGGGATCGGAGACGCGCGCCAGGTTCGTCCCCGCCGTGACGCGCTGGCCGACCTCGACCGGCAGCAGTTGCAGCACACCGTGCATGCCCGCCCGCACGCGCAACTGGTCCACCTGAGTTTTCTTCAAATTATAAAGGGCCTGGAGCTGATCGATCTTCGCCTGCTGGGCGGCGAGCTGCGCCCGCTCGTTCTCGGCGTCGACACTCAGCCGCTGCTGTTCAATCTCGTTGCGCGTGGCCGACTCCTGCGCCTTCACCTGCGCGAGTCGAAACGTCAAGTCTGAAAGCAGCCCGTCTTTGACCAGCTTCTCGTCAACCTCGGCCTGAAGCTTGTCCTGGTGGTATTGGGACGCCACCGTAGCCGCCGTCGAGCGCTGGTCGAGCAGGGCGGTTTCGAGTTTCACCTTCAGGCTGTCGTGGTCGGCCTGCGCCGCCTTCAACTGATACTCGGCGTCGGCCAGACCTTGCTGCAGCAACGGATCGCTCATCTCCACCAGGACCGTGTCGGGTTTGACCGGAGTGCCAGGCAGCACGTCTCGCTTGTCGATGCGGCCGTCCGTAGCGGCTGGTATCCAGACGATGTTCTCGGGCACAAGCGTGCCGAGACCTCGGACGTCGCGCAGCATCGGACCGCGCTTGACTGTGTCGTGCCACACGGTGCCCGCGTCAACGCTGGGCGGGGCCACCTTCAGGTGCGACAGGCCGACCGTGGTCAACACCACCACCGCCAGACCAATGACTCCGTATGCAATGCGTCGCATGCGACGCTTGCGAGCTACCGCAGCCGGGCGCTGAACATCCATTTCTTCTCCCTTTCCGTGGGCGGATGGGGATACCGCTATGGGGAAGACCCCCACCCAGGTCAATGTAAGGCAACTGCCATGCCGTTACCAGCCTATTGCTCTAAGTAGCTGAAAACAAGCTGGCAAGTGCTTGTGGAGGCAGGACTTTCTCTCCGGTATTTTGCCCGGGGATGTTCGCCTCCGCGAATCGACTGTTCGGAAACGAACACCGAACGTCGTGCCTCAGAAAGCTTGTCTCGTGACGGGCCCGGCACGGATCAACCTGTCATCTCCAAAAGCAGCGGCTTCGTGTACTCTGGGGCCGTCAAAGCCTCAACCTAGCGCGGCAAGGCCGCAACCAAACTGGCCGGGAGTGGCAAGTGGCTTGGGGCAAGTGGCAAGCGAAAAAATCTTCGCGCCTCGCGACGAAGTTCCGACTTAGTAGTACGGAGCGCACGGAGCATCTCCGTGACCTCAGTGTTGAAGCCTTGGAGGCACTGAGGTCGCAGCGAGAGTCCCGTTTGGTTGCGGCCCACAGTCTCGCTAATTATGAGGACTTTCGGAGGCCAAGCCTTCGTTCGCTGGTGCGGAACATGGCGGCTTTGCGCCTTGGCGTGAGGATTCGCAAGTTTGCGTTTCGGCGGCCTGTTTTCGCCGCGATTGCTGCTTCCGAGCTGCGGCATTACAATGACTCAGGCAAAACTCGTGAACCCTGTGCTGGTGCGGGTCGCGAGCGGAACGGAGAGGGAACTTAAGATGCTTAAATGCAACTCTCGGCGCAGAATCCGGTTCGAGCGGGATAAGGAATCGCGCAGCCGCCGGCCCGCCCGGTCCGGTCGCGGTTCTTCTGCCTTCCTATGCCGGCAAGGACTGCTCGGCTCGACTCTCGGTTTGTTCTTACTGGTACCCTTTGCCTCGGGCTTGCGCTGGCGACAGCCGCTGCTCGCCTTGCCTTCCGCCGAAATCGGATACCAGTTGCCGGCCTCTCCGCCAACCTCACAGCAGGAGCACCTCCCCCCACCGGGGGAGGAGCCCGGACCTCCGCTGACGAAGAAGCAGAAACAGCAACTCCTGAAATCAAATTTCGAGAAGATGAAGCGCGATGCCGATGAACTCTCCGAGTTGGCGAAATCGCTGCAAGAGGACCTCGACAAGTCCAACCAGAACGTGCTCTCGCTGAAAGTTGTCGGAAGGGCGGAGAAGATCGAAAAGCTGGCGAGGAAGATCAAAACCGCAGCGAAAGGACAGTAGAAAGGCAGTCGGCAGGAGGCAGTAGGCAGTGGGCAGTGGGCAGAAGCCGCAAACCAGTGGAACCCTATTGGCTACCGCCCGGCGCGGTGACGACGTCCATCCAGCGAACCTGGGACACGCGTCCCCCCTTAATCTCCAGGGACGCTCCCGCGACGTTCGGCAGTCTCTGCAGAGCGTCGCTCGATTTGCCGGACTTCACGCGCCTCTGGAGTTCAATCTGACGCACCCATCTCGTGAGCAGATTGCCCCGAGACGGAGGGAGGAGCAAGCAGGAGCACCCCCGGGTGCGGCAGGCTTCTCGGTCCGGGTTCATCAGCACACCGCGGTGGCGTAGTTGGATGGCCTCTACGTCCTCCAAAGTCGATTGGCCGACCTGGAGGGCATCTACGTCCCGCAGGAAGCCTTCCTCGTTGTCCACACTGCGAACGGCCGACCCGTAGGTAAAACCAACAAGCAGGAGGACGAGGCCGGCGAACGCGCAGAGGGCAATCTTGGACCCCAGGCTCAGCCTCGGGCCGTGGCTCGCCCTGGGCTGCGCTCGCCCGACCGGCCGAGACGTTGACCGCTCGCCGGTGCGCGCCGCGCTTGCCCCGGACTGCGCCCCCTGCACGCGCGCGGTTACATCGACCGGGCCTCCTTTGCGCTTCATTTTTTTGCCTCCAGTTTGGACAGGCCGCGTCCACCGCGGCTGCCCCCCTTTAGTCCCCGCACCACTATACTGAGCGACCTAAGTTATGCCGCTACAACTTCGCGCTCACGACGGTTTGTCCAGAGCGGCGACGCGGGCATGCGCCTCCGCCTCCTCAGGGGCGCCGATCCGCATTCCGTAGAACGACCGGTACACGAAATAAAGCGACACGGCGAAAAACGCCGCCGCGAGTCCGCGCGCGAAAGCGGCGCCGCTGGTCGCCGTCAGCTTGACCGCGAGCTCCACCGCCAGCAA
>QHZK01000299.1 GCA_003224635.1 Acidobacteriota bacterium
ACGTGATGGCCGATGTACTCCGCTGTCTCCCTAGACAGCGGCCCCCGCGCTGTGGAGCAGCGGTCGTTCCCTTCGCTGAGGCTCGTCGAGGAACCATTGAGAAGCAACTCGATAACCAGAACAGACACATTGTCTCGCTCGAACCGAAGGCGGGCATCCTAACGTGGTTTCCTCGCCGTCACGCTGGCGACCGCTGCTGGCACCAAAGATTTCGCTGAGGCCGCGAAGAGCTACAACACGCTGAAGGTCGCGGTGGCCGCCATCTTCACACGGATGTGCCGGAGAACGAGTTGTACTCAGTATGGAACACGAACGAACCAGCACCAGCACCCACGCCATCATGGATAAGGTCCGCGCGATGGACCTGTATCCCGTGGTTCCCGAAGAAGGCAGATTCACTGGATCGAGGCGGCTTGCGCGAGCCATGGAAATCGCCTATAAAGCGTTGAGCGCGCCCGAAAGGTTATGGGACGGCAAAGGCCAGTCTCCCGATCCCGCTTTCCCTGGCACGGGGGAGGGGAGGCAGCCTGGCCTTTAGAAGACTTCCTGGCTGCAGAGGGAGCTGAGCGGGCTGTACGTCGGCAAAAGTGCGCCCGCCGAGCGGCGCATCGACTCTCGTGCTTAGTTGAGGCCGCGTACCGAACAGGGTTCGACCGACCGGTCCGGTGGCCAGCGCATCCTAAATAAATGTGCAGGCCTAGAGGGATATCCGCCTAAGCTACTGCACTAAATTACTTGCCGATGGAAGCCTGTTTTGTGGCTAGAATCTGAACGTGAAAGGGCGCAGCCACAGAGACAAGGGCACCAAAGCAAAGCGTCGCCCTAAGAAAAAGGACCGGCAGAAGCTGGCCAACCATCAAGCACTCATTGAGCGGAATTCTGAACTAACCCCATAGCGCACTTCGCCCGCCCGGACGGGCCGGAGTCGCGCGCACGCTATGCCGTGCCGGCCTAGCAGCGAATGACAGACTCATAGCTCCCAGCAACCCCCCAACCCTTCGAGTCCCCTCTCCGGATCGGAGGGGGGTGTAGAGCGGCAAAAGTTCGTCCGCGCCGGGCTCTACCATGACCGACAAGCGGCCGCCGTGGTCGCGTGAATCCAAGAATCCGGCTCCATTGAAGTCAGGACACCCCTGAGTCTCCACAAAACTCAGGGCGATTCACCACCCGACCGGCCTCGTTAGATCGAACCCGACGGCGCTGGCCAAGGGCGCTGCGGACCCTAGATCTGTGGTCTTCGTCCTCTTGAGGGCAAAATACGAAGGCCTCCGCGGGATGATAAGGATGTCGCAGCATTTCCTGGCCGAAGGCTACGGCATTTCCAGGAACAGGGTTCCATTACCCCCGCCTAGTTGACCTTCGTTGACACCTTAGGTGACATCACGGCTCCGCTCCGTGAAATCTGTTTGCCCAATCCTCGTTCTTGCTCCCACTGTTGCGCAGCTCGCAGGGAAGTTCCCGCATGCTCTTGCGTACAGGTCTTCCCTCAGTGGCCAATCCGCTCTACGTCCTCATAGCAGATGATGATCCGGAAATCCGGGAGCTGGTTCGGACGGCCCTGCAATTAGACGGCCACCCTGTATTGGAAGCTCCGGATGGCCAGGTGGCGTGGAAGCTTATTGTGGCTAATCGGCCTGCACTGGTCGTGACGGATGTGCAAATGCCGGGGATCGACGGACTCGAGCTTACAGCTCTCATCAAGGCAAACCGCTATGACGAGACAAAGGTGATCGTCTTCACTGGGGGGATGGCGACAGAATGGCAGGCTCAAAGAGCCGGTGCGGACGCCTATGTAACGAAAAGCGCGCCGCTGCTGGAGTTGCGCGCGGCCATCAGCCGGCTGTGCCCCGGTAGGGCGCGAGGCGGGACCAAGGGGAAGGTCCAGCGATGACTGGCCGGGACTGGGCCGGAGCATGGCCCGGAAGCCGCGGGCCACTGCCAAATAAGCCGATACCGCGCGGCGCAGAAGCTGAAAACCTAAGCTTCTAGGAGAAGTCGGAAAGTCGAGCCCTTCCCAGGGTCGCTAACCACTTCCACGCGCCCACCGTGTAGCTCGGCTATCTGCTTGACGATGTACAGCCCGAGGCCCGTCCCGGGCGTGTTCCGAGTTTCCGGCCTGACGCCACGGTAGTACTTGTCGAAGATGAGAGGGAGTTCCTCGGCTGGAATTCCGTACCCTTGATCCTCGACAACAATTGTGAGCGCGCCGCGCTGCGGCTCGACTCGGACTTCGACCGAGGATTCTGGCGGGGAGTATTTGACAGCGTTGCTGAGCAGGTTCTGGAGCGCAACCCCCATCCGATCGATGTCGACCTGGATCGTTGAGCGGGATGGATCGATCCGCTCGATGATCGCTATCCTCTTGGTCAACGCTTCGGCCCGAACGACGTCAATAGCATCTTTGATCAGCTGGTTGACCGGATAGAGTTCGCGCCGCAGGACTTTGTCCGGTTCTTCCAGGCGGCCGACCGCTGCCAGGTCATCGATAAGCTTTGCCATCTCGTTGGCGCTCACGGCAATCTTGATGATTGCCTTATGCACCTCGGCTGGCAATTCCCCAAGCTCTCCCGACTCGATCATGGACACGTACCCTTTAAAGATACTGAGTGGCCGGCGCAGTTCATGAGTCGTTAGCCGCATGAAACCGGATTTGAGAATGTCAAGTTCGGCGAACTGCGCATGCTGGGTCTTTTCGACTTCGTAGTAGCGTCGCGCGACCTCGTGCTCGAGTCGGAAGAGGACATCGGTCACGCGCAAGATCAAGGCTTCAATCGGAGGGTCGGCCCTGAGCATGAAGGGCAGCAAACTGTTTTTCATAACGATCAAGCTGTTGTAGACATCGTCGTAGTCTTGAGCCTCTTCGGCGTATAGTCGGCCAAGGCTAACGCCGTACTCGTTAACAAACGGTTTTCCGTCCGCTACCGTGAACGAGCGCCGGAGTGACTCCACAAATGCCTCCACGAACAGTCGGAGCGACGCTTCACTTGGATAGGTGCGGCGCAACCATGGACCGTCGAATCCCCAGAGGTCCGATGTCAGTTCATCTACCATTTCCTCCTGGTTAACTTGAATCAGTCTGGCCAGCCGATCATTCGCGCTCATTGGCTCAGGGCCGAGCCTCGCACCTGCTTGCTGCTGCTCAGGGCCCATATTTGCTACTCCTGAGAGCGTTCCGCTAGCGCGTAGAAGCGGCCGACCGCATCTCGCAAGCCCGAGAGGGCACTGGTCATCAGGAAAAACTGGTCGCATCCCGCTTGTTTCGCATCGTCCTCGCTCGTAATGCCGACGGAGTACACGATGACCTTCACCCGCCGCAACGTCTCCTGTGCTTTGATCTTCCGACAGAGGTCCAGGCCGTCGATGCCGGGCATCCAGACGTGGGCAACGACCACCGCGGGGCGATATTCAAGAATCATGTTCCAGGCGGCACCACCGCCTCCGGCGTTAAGAACCTTGTAACCGTCGAGCTCGAGTGCCGTCTGGACCATCTGCCGGGTGGCTGCGTGCTCGTCCACGACCAGAACTGGAGCGCTGTGGTTTGCGGCGCCAAGCACCTTCTCTTGCGGCCGCGCACTTGCCGCTGACCGCAGGCCCCCGGCCATCGCGCCGGGGCTGCGCCACAAGTCGCTCAATACCTCAGCAACGTCCTGAGGCAACACCTTGCTTTTGATGAGATAAGCGGAAACCCCTAACCTCCCCGCCTCCTCCATCACGGCGGGCGTGTCGTCGTTGCTCAAGACGACGACCGGGAGGCCCGACGTTGCTTCTTCCTTGCGGAGAACGGCTAGCGCGGCTAATCCGCTAAGCCGGGGCAAATGAATGTCCAGGATGATCGCATCCGGCAGCAACGAGCCTGCAAGGTCGAAGCCTGACACGCCGTCTCGAGCCACGTCTACTTCGTAGCCGCCGCGCCGCAGCTTCGATGCGTACAACTCGGCGACATTCGAATCGTCCTCAATGATTAGGACGCGCCACCCGGCTGCCATGGGTGCCTTTGAGCGGAGAAAGTGTACACCCGATGGGCTGACTGTGGACATCGGTCCACTAACAAAATCTCGAGCGGTTCCGGTAACGTGTTCCGGTAACGTAGTGTTCAACCCCTGTGTGGATGCACGCAGGGTGAAGATGATGTCTCGTAAAGTGGCGGTACGACAACCGCCGATAGCGCCAACCGCTCCAGATGCCGGGCTATCGACGTCGGATCGGGCCTGGCAAACCCCGGCCGACCTCGTTAACGCCTGGCACACTGCTCCCGAGGGGCTTAAGACATCACCGATCGCTGGGACCAAGGTCGACAAGATTGCGCGGTCGCGGCATTACCTGGGTCGCGGTTACGGCATTTCCCGAAACAGAGTTCCGTTAAAGAAGAGTTGAAGAAGAGCGGCGGTCGAGTTCAAGTCGAATCGCAGTTGAAGCGTAAAAAAAGTCTCAACATGAGCGGTTTCGGGAGTCCGCACTGGAAATGCCGTAACGGGCGTACCCCGTTCGCGAGTTCGAATCTCGCCCGCTCCGCCACCACATCTGAAGTGTCGGACTGATACTGCGTCGCCCGCCCGCCGAAAACCTGTCGCCGCTTGACGGCTTGCCCGGGCGTCGCTTCCGGCGTTGCCGTCAACCACGCCTCTCCATCAGGCGGCATCCATAGGGCCGGACCGAGGCGCTCCCATGCAGATGTTGCGACTGTGCGGTCGTCGGACGCCCAAACCGCAGGCACCGGAGCCGTAGCCGCTGAGGATGCGACCCGCAGACGGTTTGTCCGTTTGCGACAGCCATTATGGTGCCGGCATAAGTACGAGATGTCGAGACTATGGCCGCAAAAAGGCCGCGCCCTTGAATTGTTTGAACGGCGAGTGTAGGCTGGCCGCAGCGCGTAGCATCGCTGTCGGCCCGGTCCGCGAGTCTATTTCAGTTAAGTCAGAGAGTCGGGAGGAAATATGAGGAAGCTTCTGTCTATCACCGCGTGTGCC
>QHZK01000300.1 GCA_003224635.1 Acidobacteriota bacterium
ATCAAATCACCGAGCGGCCGAACCGGCTCGACTGCGTTCCCTGGCGTTTTCTGTTAGATTGAGGCCATGAAGTCGCCGCGCGCCCGCATTGCTTTGGCGCTCGTGGCCGTGTGGGCCGGGCTCATCCTGCTTCACTATCCGTGGCGATGCCTTCCCTACTACTGGGACGAAGCCGGGTACTATGCGCTCGCCGCCCTGGATTTCTATCGCAAGGCGCTGCTGATTCCAGAGAGCACTCAGAAGCTCGGACACACGCCACTGGTTCCGGCGTTCGTAGGAGCAGCGTGGCGCGTGCTGGGACTGTCACCCTGCAGGGCCCGAGAGGCGATGATGCTCGTGGCGGCCGCAACGCTTGTTGCTACGTACGCGCTGGGCTGTCGCGTGGCGGGCCGGAAAGTTGCCGCGTGGTCGGCGGCGCTCCTCGCGTTTTCGCCCCTGTTCTTTGCGCAGAGCTCGATGCTGCACATCGAAATCGCTCCCGCCCTGTTCATCACGCTCGCGGTCCTGGCGCTGCTTCCGCGCCCCGAGCTCTCAGCGCGGGACGATCCAGGCAAGCGAATGGCCGCCTTCGCGCTGGCCGCGTCGCTCGCCATCCTGAGCAAGGAGACATCGGTCATTCTGCTGCCCGTGGCCTGGGCCTTCGCGTGGCGCGCGCGCCGAGAGTTAGCCTCGACAGCCCCGAAGGCCCGGAACGTAATGTTGGCCTTGGCATTTCCCCTTGCGCCGCTCGTCGCCTGGGCGATCTACTACCATCACGCCACCGGCTTCTGGACGGGCAACGCTGAGTATCTGCGCTATAACCTATATTCAACGCTCACTCCCGCCCGGGTCCTCCTGACGCTCGCGCGAAGACTCTATCAGCTCCTGATTGCTGGATTCGACTGGATACTGACGGTGGGAGCGCTGCTCGGAGTCTGGTGGGAACGTCGAGAACAACGCGCGCGAAAAGGCCTCCCCGCCCCCCCGAGCGCCGCCGAGTCTGGCAATGCCGGCCAGGCCGCGTCGCCCGAGATTTCTCTGGCCCAGTTTGCGAGTCTGGACGCGGACCTCGACGAGGACGCGGGGAGCATCGGGCAGAAGGTGAGGCGCGCTCTCGGCGAGCCCGAGGCTCGGGCCCAGCCCACAGAAGAACAGGCCAAGCTGTCCCGAGACTTTCTGTTTCTCGCCGGCGGGCTCTCTACCGTCTACATCGTGTTCCACAGCCTGGTGGGTGGCGCGGTCCTGCGCCGTTACCTCCTTCCCGTGTTTCCGGTGTTCTATCTGGGCGCTGTCACGCTGGCGTGGAAGCTGCCGAGAAAAATCGCTCAGGCCATCTGCACTCTGGCAGCCGTGTATTTCGTCGCCGCCTGGTTTATCAACCCTCCCTATCCCTTCGCCTTTGAGGACAACCTGGCCTATGCGGATTTCGTTCGCCTCCACCAGCAGGCCGCAAGTTATCTCGAAGAACACAGCGCCGGCTCGCGCATCCTGACAGCGTGGCCGGCCACGGGAGAGCTCACCGTCCCCTTCCTCGGCTACGTCAGCAAGCCTCTGCGCGCGGTTCCCGTCGACGGGTTCACGCCCGATGACTTCAGCGCGGTCCGCCAGGATGCCTTCGACCTGCTTTACCTCTATTCTCGTAAGTGGGAGCCCGCGAGCAACTGGCTGGCTCGCTCCCCCATTCTCGAACGGCTGCAGGAACGCTATTTTAATTACGCGCCCGAGATGCGGGACGAAGTGCTGGTGGCGCGCTACCGGCTCAAACTGGTCCAACAATACGAACGGCGGGGTCAGTGGGTGCGAATTTATTCGAAGTAGGTCAGTTGTCAGTCTCTCAGTACTTCAGTTTCTCAGTACTTCAGTCAAGAACTCGGCAGTCAGGACTCACCCAGCTCGATCACTTGCACTGAAGACTGAGAACTGAATACTGAAAACTGAAAAACTGAGAAACTGACAAACTATTCTGATACCATTGCCTTAGGTGTCCAAGACAGCGACCTCGGAAAGCAACTATGCCTCTGAAGGACAAACTTCTGGATGCGTCGGTCCCGGTGAGATTTTTCGAGCTGGTCCCGCCGGTGGCGGAGAAGCCCGGGGCTGTCGAGGCTACGCTGGCAGAACTGAAGAAGGTCCGGCACCTCGCGGACGCGGTTAACTTGCCGGAAATACGCGATGAGAGCCGCAGCGCCCCCCGGACGGCCCGGTTCGTTCAGCGGGTGGAGCCCCGCCTTCTCGGGGCCAGGATACTCCACGAGCTCGACGTGGAAGTGGTCGTCAATCGCGGCGTCGTCTACGAGCCCGACCCGCTGCCTTGGGCCGAGGAGACCCACAGCGATTTTGGCATCCAAAATATAGTTCTGGTGGGAGGCGAATCGAGCAAGCTTAGTTATCCGGGTCCGAGCGTAGTCGAAGCCGCTGAACAGATCCGCTCGGCGCGCCCGGAAATCTGTCTGGGAGGGATCACGATTCCCAGCCGCCCTCACGAAGCCGACCGGATTCGACACAAGAACGCCGCCGGCCTGGTCTTCTTCACCACTCAGATCCTTTTTGATTCCAATGATATCGTGTGGCTGATCCAGCAGCTCAACGGGCTCGAGGCGCGCGTTTTTCTCAGCTTCGCGCCGGTCAGCCACCCGAGGGACCTCGAATTCCTGCGCTGGCTGGGCGCCGACATTCCCGCCGACCTGGACCGCTTTCTGCTTCGCGGCGAAGCCTCGGACTCCGATTCTTCGAGCGCCCCGGCGAAATCGGCAAGCGAGCCCGGGTCGGCCGGGTCCTCGCTCGACCGGTCTCTCGACCTGGCGCAACGCATCTTGATGGACGTGTTTGACAACTTGCCGCCCGACCCGCCGCCGCTTGGACTGAACGTCGAGCACATCAACCAGCGGAACTTCAGGCCCGCGCTGAGGATGCTCGAGCACCTCGGCAGCCTCTACACGAACCTCGTCGCCGCCCGCGCGCGTCCGGCAGGATTTCAGAACAACTTGGTGACTTCGTCCTGAGGCCTTGAATAGCTGGCAGGGTGAGGACGCCCGAGGCGCCCGATTTTCTTTGTGCCTCAGTGTCTTGCTGGTTAAACTCAATGACCCATGTCCCGGAAGAAACCCTCGGAACAGCTCGTCAACGTGGCGGTGATGGCTGCGCTCCGTCACTCCCTCACCTACCGCGTACCGGACGGACTGGGCGTGCGCACGGGACAGCGCGTGCTGGTGCCGCTCGGCAACCGGCGGGCGCTCGGGATCGCGCTCGAGCCGGTGGCCCGCATGGCTCCGGGCGTCAAGGCGCGCGACGTCCTGCGCGTCGTCGATCCGGAGCCGGTCTTTTCCCCCGAGCTCCTGACCTTGGGACTCTGGATCGCGGAGTATTACGTGGCGCCCGTCGGAGAAGTATTTCGCGCCATGCTGCCCTTGCGGCGCGAGACGCGCCGCGCCCGCTTGGTCGAGATCACCGAGCGCGGCCGGCAGAGGCTGGCCGAGCTTGAGGCGAGCCTGCTTGGAGAAGCCCGCTTGGGCGCGGAAGCCTCTCTCCTGCATTATCTCGCCGAGTATCAACTGGCCGAGCGCGCCGGAGCGCCGATCGAAAGCGTCCGCAGAAAGTTCGGATCTCCCGCCGACCTCGTCCCGCGGGCTCTCAAAGAAGGTTGGATCGCCATAGCTGAGGTCGAACGCGGGCGCGGAGAGAGGAAGGCTTTCAGCGTGCGCCTGGCCGGATCGCTATCCGACCCGACCGCGCCGGCGTCGCAGCTCGCAGTGCAGGGTCCTGTTCCGGCCCGCAGCACGCGACCGTCGCCGGTGGCGCGGCGAATCCTCGAAGCTCTGGAGCGGGAAGGGCCGGCGGCTGACCACCGCGAGCTTCTGAAATCGGCGCGCGCGAGCTTAGCGACTCTCAGAAAGCTCGGCGAGGCGGGACTGGTCGAACTCAGCGACGCGAAACGCGGACCGAAGCAGCGCACGCCGGAACCCGGCGACACCGGCGGCGCCGAGGCTTCGGCCGAAGCAACAAGCGGGCGCGACAACGCCCCGCCTCCCGAGCTGACTCCCGCTCAGGCAGCAGTCTTCGACCAGCTCGTGCAGCGCCTCGAGAGCCGACGATTCCAGGTGACGCTGCTGTATGGAATCACCGCCAGCGGTAAGACGGAAATCTACCTGCGGTTGATCGCGCGCTGCCTGGCGCTCGGGCGCGCGGCCCTGATGCTGGTCCCGGAGATCGCCCTGACGCCGGCCGTCGAGTCGCAGTTCGTCGAGCGGTTTCGAAATCAAGTGGCGGTCCTGCACAGCGGCTTGAGCGAGACCGAGCGGCACCAGGCGTGGTGGGCAGCGCGCCGAGGCGACGTGAAAGTGGTGCTGGGAACGCGCTCCGCTGTGTTTGCGCCGCTCGACAATCTCGGCCTGGTCATTGTGGACGAGGAACACGAATCGAGCTACAAGCAGGAGGAAACTCCACGCTACCACGGCAGGGACGTGGCCGTGGTGCGGGCGCGGCTGGCGCAGGCGCTCGCCCTCCTGGGTTCCGCGACCCCGTCCCTCGAGTCCTTCTGGAACGCCCGCCAGGGCAAATACCAGCTCGCAACGCTGAAGCAGAGGATCGCCGGACGCCCGCTCGCCAGCGTTGAGATTGTGGACATGCGCCAGGAGTTTCGCCAGACGCACACCTCGGTGCCCATTTCCCGCCGGCTCAGGGAAGAGATCGAAGCCCAACTCCGCGCCCGAGCGCAGACCATGATCCTGCTGAACCGGCGCGGCTACTCCTGGTACCTGCTCTGCCGGAGTTGCGGCGAGTCTATCCGATGCGTGAACTGTTCCATCTCGCTCACCTATCACCGTCGCGAGCACCGCCTGATGTGCCATTACTGCGGCTACTCAGCCGCCGTGCCCGCTCGCTGTCCGGTGTGCGACAGCGAGCACCTTTACTACGTCGGCGAGGGGACGGAAAAGATCGAGAGCAAGCTGGCGGAACTTTTCCCGGGCGCGCGCGTGGAGCGCCTGGACCGCGACACGGCGCGGCGCCGGGGGCAGTTCCAGAAAATCTTTTCCGACTTCCGCGCGGGCAAGATCGATATCCTGGTCGGCACCCAACTGATCGCCAAGGGCCACGACTTTCCCGGCGTGACGCTGGTGGGCGTCGTCTCCGCGGACATGGGATTGGGGCTGCCGGACTTTCGCGCCGCCGAGCGCACGTTTCAACTCCTTACGCAGGCGGCGGGCCGGGCGGGCCGCGGCGACGCTCCCGGCCATGTGCTGGTGCAGACGTTTTATCCGGAGCACTAC
>QHZK01000301.1 GCA_003224635.1 Acidobacteriota bacterium
GGGCAATAGAACAGCAGAGGCGAAGAGCCTTTTTGCTTGAAATCATGGCGACGTCCGTGCGCCGGTCAAACCGGCAAGGTGTTGTGCGGTAAGGGGTTCACCCAGAGGGCACCCTGTCGGGCGGCCAGCCGTTTTCGACCCTACCGGAGAGCCGCGGCAGGAGTCAGAGACCCCGGATGTGCTCCTTATAATAAATTCTAAAATGACACTTACTCGATTCGAACAAATTCGGAAGGAGCCACTGAACGAAAAAAGTTCCGCAGAGCGCTGTCATTCGGCAGACGTGATTCTTGCACAAAAGGACGTATGATGAAGGTTTAAGCCGGACCATCCATGGTGACCTGTTTTCATGAGGCATCGCAGATAATTGAAACGACTCGCTCGCGAGGGTTGCCTCGTTTGTGTCTTACTACCTTGCCGTCGGCTGTGACTTTTCTGTTTGTAGCGGTGCCGGTTCTTTTTGGGCAGGCCACCGGAGGGAATGCAACGCTACAGGCGGCGGCGGCGGCGGAACGTTCGGGCCGCTACCAAGAGGCCGCGGCCCTCTATCAACAATTCCTCTCCCGCACCGATGACTCGAGCGCAGATCCTTCGACCTTGGTTCACACCAGGACTCGCCTGGCTACCGCTTATTTCCTGTTGCATCGCTACCGCGAATCATTGGAGGCCGTCGCGCCTCTTACGTCGAACCATCCTCGCTACGCTGGTGTTCCGGCCCAAGCGTGGCTGGTTGACGGCCTAGACCGTCTTGAGCTCGGACAGCTTTCTCAGGCAATTGCTTCCCTCGAACGGACGCTTGCCTTGAATCCGGCCGGCGGCACAGCGCGACTTGCTTTGGGTGACGCACTCGAGCGCAGCGGTCGTCTGGAGGAAGCCGCGCGGGAATACGAGGAGCAGACGCGAGCCACGCCGGTCCCAGACGCCTGGTACAAGTTGGGTCTGGCTTATGGCCGGCTGGCGGCGCAGGTCTCCGAGGACTTCACGCAAAAGTTCCCAGCGAGTGCTGTTGGGCAGCAACTGGCGGCCGAGAACCTGCTCGCCACTGGAGACGACCAGGGCGCCGCCGGGGTCCTCCTTCGTTTGCTTCGCCAAGTCCCAACCCAACCTCAGGGTCACGCGGATTTCGGCGCAGCCCTTCTTGAGCTGGGATACACCAGGGCTGCCGAGGACCAGTTCCGCGAGGAGCTGTCTCAAGACCCCGACTGCCCGCTTGCCAGGCTCGGCCTGGCAGAAACAGCGTCCCTTCGCGGAGACTGGGAGGGGGCCGTCTCGATTGTCGAGCAGGCCGCTCGCTCGAATGCGCGCGAACTGGCGCGACTCCTGGAGCTTCCGCCGCCTGGCCCGCTTCGCGACGCCTGGAGACAAGGCAAAGTCCAATTACCTCCACGCCTCTCCGAGTCTCCCGCCGGCAAGCTCTGGAAATCTTGGCTCGGGAATTCGGATTCGTTGTCGGTGCCCGCGAGGGCCGACGCGGGCCACCCATGCTCTTCACCGTCGTCGAAAGCTACAAGCACACCGGGGCTCTGGCTCGCTCAGGCTTGTTACCAGCAGCTGCGAGTCAGTCTCAGGTCGAAGAAGGCCCTGAGCCTGGAGGAAAGGATCAAGCTGGCCGAGGCCGAGTTCCGCTTGGGCGGCTATCAGGCGACGCGCCGGCAGGCCAAGCAGGTGCTCGAATCGAACCCGCGAAACGAGTGGGGCTTCTACTGGTTGAGCAAATCGTATGATGAGCTGGCCCAGTTTTGTTTCTCCAAGGCCGCCTCCTTGAATCCTGACTCAGCTCGAGTTCACCAGATGCTGGGCGACTACTATGCCCGCCGGCATAACCTGCCGCACGCCAAGGCCGAATACGTGGCCGCCATTCAGTTGGCTCCTGATTTGCCCGATCTGCACCTGGGTTTGGGAACGGTGTGTTGGGCGGACGCCGAGTGGACCGAGGCGGAAAAAGAACTCGAGCGGACACTGGAACTGGCCCCCGCATCGGCGGTTGCTCACTACGAACTGGGCAACGCGTACGTCCAGGAGCGGCGCTGGCAATCGGCGATAGACCACTTGCGGCGGATCGTAGACGATCCCGCGGTTGGGGTGAAGGCGCGGCTTGACCTGGCCACCGCCGAAGCTGAAATGGGCCAGGTGCGCCGGGCCATTGAAGAGCTTTTGCCGGTCGCGGAGAAAGACCAGGATGGCGAGATTCATTATCGCCTCGCGACCCTCTATCACAAACTTGGCGAGAAGGACCGGGCGCAGGAGGCGCTGGCCACTTTCAAGCGACTCCAGAACGCCTCGCCCAAAGTAGATCGGAGGGAGCTCGAGGCCTTGGATAGAGCGGCGCAGAGCAGCGCGAAGGACCACGACAGATAGTTCAAGAAAGGGTCAAAAAAGGTGAAAAAAAGTCAAAAGTCCAAGAGTCGAAAGTTCAAGCGTAAGTCACTAAGGTCCTTGAAGTTTCAGTTTTTGGAATTTCAAAATCCATAGTGTCTGGCGCGAGGAACTGCCGTCTGCGTTTGTGAGGCGAGGCGTGCGAGATAAGCAACTGTGAATCAACGGCTTATACTCAAGAAGGCGCGTGCGGCGCGTAGCGGCGTTGGCAATCCGCGTGCTGTCCCAGAGGGACTGCGTGGACGGAGACTTGTTTGTCCCCAAAGGGAGGGGAGGAGGTGCGCTCAATGTTGGTCCAGAGGATGAAAGCTCTTCTCGGTTGTAGCGCAATCGCTTGCTTGGTTTTCTGCAACAATGCTTTTGGTCAGGCGCAGGTCCTGGGCAAGATCAGCGGGACCATTACTGATTCCACCGGCGCGGTTGTGCCCGGAGCAAAGGTCACCATAACCAACAAGAATACGCAGCAGTCGTATCCGTCGACGACGAACGACTCGGGCTACTATGTTGTCGTCAACCTTCCGGCCGGCACCTACGACGTAACGACAGAAAAGGAAGGGTTCGAGCGGTGTACCAACGCAGACGCACACCTGGACCCGGCGGAGGCGGTGCAGGTGAACTGCGCCCTGCAGGTGGGGCAAGTAACGCAGACAGTTGAGGTCTCGGCCGCCGCCCTCAGCGTGCAGACCGAGGAAGCCAAAGTCTCCCGCGTCATCAACGATACCCAGATCGAGGAAATGCCCGTTAATGGGCGTAACTTTGCGACGCTCTTGGCGCTCCAGCCCGGAGTCGTGCAGGCATTTTCCTTCAACAGCTTTCAGGGGATGAATCTGTTTGCCACCCAGGATACGCACGTGAATGGCCTGCGGGGCGATTCCAATAACGTTCAGATTGAAGGTTCACCCTCCACCCGAACGCGCGCCAAC
>QHZK01000302.1 GCA_003224635.1 Acidobacteriota bacterium
GCGGCGCCGGCGGTCAGATTCTGGTTCAAATGAAGTCCGGCGCGCAGCAGTACCACGGTGGCGCCTATGAGTTCGTCCGTAACGACGCTCTTGACGCGCGCAACTTCTTCTCCCCGACAGTCAGCGTTCTGAAGTTCAACAATTTCGGCTACGACTTTGGCGGTCCGGTGATTCCCCACAAGAACAAGCTCTTCTTTTACTGGTCGCAGGAATGGAGCCGTATTCGCACCACCGGCACGACGGTTGCGACTGTCCCGGACGCACTAGGCCGGCAGGGGAACCTGTCTGATTACTGCGCCGCGCTCGTGCAGGCTGTCAAAAAGGGCATCTCGGGTCCGCCTTGTCCCGTGGTCCCGCTGTACCTAGACGGCGTGGGCGGCTTGAGAGCGTTCTCTAATCTGACGCCTGCGCAGCAAAAGGCAATCAACGACGCAGGCGGCTGCGGTGGGGTCCCAAGTGGGACGCCCGGTTGTTTCCCCAACAACACGGTCCCCAAGGATTTGTGGAGCGCCAACGGTTTGGCGTTCGTCCAGGTGATGGCCGCGCCCACCAACGCCGCCTTGGGGAGCAACTTTGTGCAAGAGATTGGAAGCCCCTCGAACGACCGGAAGGAAACCATTAAGGTCGACTACAGCATGGACCGGATCAAGTCGCACCTCGCGGTGACGCTGCGCCATTACACGCAGGACGCGTTGCCCTCATGGGGGACTTCGGGAAGCAGCCAGTTGTTGCAGATCTCGCCCGTGTTTCCGGAGCGGGGCGCCACGGTGGACGTCACCACTAACTTCAGCCCGACGCTGCTCAACGATTTCGCGTTTACGGCTACTGAGGATATCGTGCATGTTAACCTGAACCGGGGTGGGCCGAGCGGCAACGGCCTCGACCGCTCCGCCCTGGGAATCAATTTCCCCTATAT
Source organism: Acidobacteriota bacterium (assembly GCA_003224635.1). Classification (GTDB taxonomy): domain Bacteria; phylum Acidobacteriota; class Terriglobia; order UBA7540; family UBA7540; genus QHZK01. The sequence goes on from QHZK01000302.1 coordinate 917, forward strand.
CTTTGGCGACGCCAGCAAGGACGTCGCCGGGAAGATTCCCACGGTAAACGTCAACGGCTTCGACTCCATCAGCGGCTTGCCTTACCCCTCCGGGAGCGTGGGGAAGGTTTTCGTGTTTCAGGACATTCTGACCAAGATTCGCGGCGATCATGTGTTCAAGGCCGGTGTCTGGATCGAGCAGGACGGCGAAAATGACCGCGACCAGGTCAGGGTGACTCCCGGCTCCGGGAGCGGCATCGGGAACAACCTGAACGGCACCTTCACCTTCGATGGGTCGAATATCGCCACCACCACGGGCGCGCCGCTTGCGGATGCGTTCCTCGGTAACTTCGGCGTGTACAGCGAGCTGGGGTTCCGCAATTACACGCCGTGGGTTTCCACCCAGAAGGGGCTCTTTGCTCAGGACAGTTGGAAAGTAACTCCCCGTCTTACCATCCAGGGCGGTTTGCGTTGGGACTACTTCCCCCCTTACCACAGCCGCTGGTGCAATTTCTCTAGCTTCAATCCCTTGAACTATTCGACGCTGCCGGGTATCCAACAGGTAGTGGATGCAGACCCGCTCAGCTCCACCGCCGGACAGGTCATCGGGGGGAATCCTTACAACGGCATTTCAGTTCCCTGCCAGCAATTGCCGCGGGACGCCATCGGACACTTCGCGGTCTTCGGCCAGGAGCTTACCAGCTCGAATTACGATGCCATCAACAAGGAGCTGCGGGACTTCGGCTTGCAGAAGGGACTGCCGCCTGAAATTTTCCAGAAACACTACGATCTCTTCCAGCCGCGCCTTGGATTCGCTTGGGACCCGCTCGGGAAGGGGACCACGTCCATCCGCGGGGGCGCAGGAATCTTCTACAATCACTTCACGCT
>QHZK01000109.1 GCA_003224635.1 Acidobacteriota bacterium
TGAAGCGGCGTCGAGGTGAAACGTGCACGGGTCCACGTCGGCGAAGACGGGTTTCGCGCCCACGTTGCTGACGGCTTCCGCCGTGGCAAAGAAACTGTTGGCCGGGACAATCACCTCATCACCCGGGTTGATGCCCGCGGCCTTGAGAGCGAGCTCCAGGGCCGAAGTCCCCGAGCTCACCGCAACCGCGTATTTGGCGCCCACGAACCGAGCAAACTCCTGCTCGAACTTCTCGACCCATTCTCCACCGACGAAGTGGCCGGATTCGAGGACCGCGTGTACGGCCTCGTGTACCTCCTCCTTGATCGAGGCGTACTGGGCCTTCAGGTCGAGAAAAGGAACTCGCACTTGGATAAAAGGAGCAGTCATAGTAGCCACAGTTTTATCGACCCCCTGAAGCGCCACTGGGTTCGGCGTCACAAAGAGCCAAGCCTTCGGGCGTGAGTTTGAATGTCCTGTCGCAGTGCGGGCAGGTCACGGAAGAGTTACACGGCGCAGAGGCTGGCAACGGGAGCTTTTCCGCGCAAACGCACATCCAACCGATCAGCCTTGCCGGATTGCCCACGAGCAGCGCAAAGTCCGGCACGTTCCGGATCACCACTGTTCCCGCGCCGATGAACGCATAGCGCCCGATGGTAACCCCGCACACGATGGTCGCGTTGGCACCGACGGTGGCGTTCGCGCGAATCAAAGTCGGAGTGAGCCCGGCCCCCGTTTTCTTGATATACGCCCGAGGATTCATGTCGTTGGTGAAGACGCAGTTCGGACCCAGAAAAACATTGTCCTCGACGGTGACCCGGTCCCAGATGGCAACCCCGTTCTTGACGGTGACGTTGTTGCCCAGGACGACGCCCGACTCGATAAAGGCGTGGTCGCCGATCTTGCAGTTGGCGCCTACGCGCGCGCCCTCCATGACGTGGGCGAAAGCCCAAATGAAGGTGTTCGGCCCGATCTCGCTCGATTCCACCAGGGCCTGTGGGTGCGCGAAGTATTTTCTTTCGACACCCGTCTCGTTTTCTGTCGCAATCATCTTTTCCCTCCCGTGACTATGACTTCACCGTGCTCGGCCAGCGCCACATCAGGCTGCCAGCCGCCGTGGTTGGCCATTTCGATGGCCGCGACGACGCCCGCGCCGAACTTGCCGCTCGTGCGGGGTGTTTCGCCGGTCTCAATGCAGTTAAAGAAGTGCTCAATTTCGATCAGCAGGGGTTCGGTATTGGCCAGGTTGGGCGCCACCATGTCACCCGTGCGATAGGTCAGTTGGAACTCCCCGAAGGTCTCCGGCTGGTGCAGAATGACGCCCCGGTCGTAGATCTTCACTTTCTCGCTGGGGTCCGTGTCGTCGTAGACGACCATGCGCTTCGAACCCACGATGCACGTGCGGCGCATCTTCTGCGGCGAAAGCCAGCTCACCTCGCACGAGGCCACCGGCCCGCTGGGGAATTGAAACCACAGGTACGCCACGTCGCGCTTGGCTTGCTGCACGCAGGAGCGGCCGAAAGAGCTGGCTTGCACCGGGAATTCATCCAGCCAGTAGAGCAGAATTGAGATATCATGCACGGCCAAGTCCCAGACCACGTCGACGTCCTTCTGGTAGAGCCCCAGGTTGACCCTCGAAAAGCTGAGGTAGTGCAGGTCGCCCAAATGCCCCGAGTCGATCAGCTCTTTCACTTTCACGACCGGAGGGCTGTAGACGAAGGTGTGGCCGGTCATCAGCTTCCGGTCAACCACCTCGGCGAGCTCGACCAGTTCCTGCGCCCTGGCGGTGCTGTCCGCTAGGGGCTTTTCGACGAACACGTGTTTGCCGTGATGCAGCGCCTTGCGGGCAACCTCGTAGTGAGTGGAAATCGGAGTGGCGATCAGCACCGCATCCACGTCCGAGTCGAGCAGATCCTCGGGCCTCCGATAGGCCTTGAGGTGAGGATATTGACGCGTAATCTTTTCCAGTCTGCGGGGATCAAGGTCACAACACGCTGTGAATTCGCACCGGGAAGTCTGGTGAAGCACCCGGGCGAGATTCGGACCCCAATACCCCAATCCGATAAGTCCCGCTTTGATCATTTGCTGTCCCTCGCTGTAGCAGCCTTGAGTTGCTGCTCTTTGATTTCGTTTGATTCCACGACCGTGTCGAGGAATTTTGATTTGAGCTGAGTCCGCAGGATGGCAATGTTCGGCATCACGCAATGGCCGCCAATGCGTCCCGGAAAGATGCCCGACGGCAGAAAATCGATCTCTTCGACGAAGGCGTTGACGTCCTCGAACTTGCCGCCGTATTGGGCTGCCAACCGTTCAACTTCCTGGGCCCAGGCGATCAGGATTCCCAGGTAAGTCGTCTCCAGGAGTTTGGCCAGCTCGCCCAGTTCCGGAGAGGGGAAGGTCGCGGTCTTGAAGCCCGCTTCGGCGAAATGATTCACCGCTCGGTTCAAAGCGTCGGGGTGACTCGCCGCCACGAACTTCTTGTAGCGGAGCATGTCCGCTTCCATCTTGGAATGTTTGCCCCTAACCGGGCTGTAAGCGACGGCTTGGTCTCTCGCCAGTGCCTGCACTTTCCGCGTCGTTCCCGGCGCGATCGTGCTGTTGATGATGGTCACGGCGGGCCTGTACTTCTGGATGTACCCAGCCGTTGTCCCGACAAAGTTGGGGACCTGAAACGGATAACAAATGTGGAGCGCGGAACAGGGCTTGTTGATCTCCACGGGCTCAATATCGACTGCGGCGCATTCAAACTTCCTGCTCAAGATCTGGAAGAGCGGCCGCCCCACCTCGCCCATTCCGACCACTACTACAATTCCGTCTGATGTCAAAGCACGACCTCCTTAATTTGTCGCCTATTCGAGTATGGTTTTGAAAATGCCTGATAAACGATCCATCGAAACGCGCTCTTGATATTTCGCTAGGACGCGATCCCGTATGAGTTGCGCGACCGAGACGAGATCGCTTTGGGTCACGTCGATCTTGTCGAAAGGAATGCGGTAGCGTTCGAGCACGCTCTGGAAGCGCTGGTCGATGACCTGCAAGTAAGCGGCCGGGTATTCCTTCTTTCGCAGATAGATCGTTCGATAATCACCCGTGAGCCAGAACGTGACATCGACCGGCCAGGCGTAGAAGCGGTCTAGCACGCTCTTGATCGCGTTTCGGAAGGACCTCTTCCCGGGCTCGAGGCGCTCCGCCGGATGACGGTCGTAAACCACGATCCATCCTCTTCGAGCCAGAAGCCAGCCGCACAGCCGCCGCACGAAAAGGTCATAGCGGAAAGCGAGTTGCTGCACCGGCAACGGCAAGTCGTGCTTTAGGGCAAACCGCATGATCCTCGTCTGGTAATCGTGCGGACCCATGTAGACAGCTTTCACCGGAGCGGGAAGCTGGAGCAAGGCGCTCGAGAGGCTGCTCTTGCCCGTTCCATCTACGCCCAGAAGCGCCACCTCGAGGCCCGTCTTCCGCGTCAACTGCCAGGCCCTGAAGGCAATTCTGCGGCATAGATTCGAGAAGACCATCGGGAGGTCGGGCCGGATCACTCCTTTAAGGAGCAAGTATAAAGTCAAGATTCCCGAGCTCCCGGCCCGCCACAAAACCCGCGCCAGGGGGCCCGCAAGACTTCCCTCATGGTCCTGCTGCCAGGGAGGTCCGTTTTGCTGCTTCTCGAAGTACGCGGTACCTTTTCCGTCGGCTACAGCGTGCAGCAGGCACGCCAGTCGCGCATCCGCCGGAACGTGCCCGTTACGAGCGAGGCGAAACCCCAATCCCCACCGCTCGGCCTTGTAGAGGTCGATGGTCGAGGGCTCGGGGAGTTCCGGCGACCGGAACCGGTATCGTTCCAGGTACGCTTGCGGTTTGTAGACGCGCTCGAAGCCTTGCTTTTTCAGGAACGCCCTGGCCTCAGCCATGCCGGTCGGTACCAGAATGTCGAGGTCTCCTTGGCCGGCCGCTTGAACAGGGTTGAGGCGCTCCGGCCCTCGCAGGAGGACCGCTTGGGGGTCCAGCTGCCGGATGCGGTTCCACACCCAGGCGTAACGATCGACCTCGGCTTCTCTCGCCGTCGTCCCTTTCTCGACCGAACTGTTTCCCACCACCGCGTCACCGACCATGTATATTGAAGGCGTTCGGACGCCCCTCCACCGCTTCCAACCGGTTGGGTTCGCGGCCATTCCTGGAGACGTGAGTTTCAAAATTGCGAGAGACCTTGTAGCGTCGCCGCTTCGCCGCAAGCGTTCGCCGCACTTGCGCACGAACCCGCGAGAAGGGCTCGAGGACGTTCGGCTTCAGGTCAAACAAACGGAGATTTGACTTGACCTGCGGATTGAGCGAATCAGCCAGCACGGCTCCGATGGACGCGGGCCGCTTCCAAAGGTGCTTCATCTCTAACAGGGGCCAGTGGAATCGCACGTTCCGGTCGTACTCTTCGGAATACTTCAGGGTCTCGCCTTGCGCCATCTGGCAGAGGTAATAGGGAAAGTCGACGCCCGCGGCAAGCGCCAAGTCGAGCGAACCCCAGAATTTGGGGTTGATCTCCATCAGCTTGTAGTCGTTGTCGCGCAGGTCATAACGAAACTCCACCATGGCCACGCCGTGCCATTCGAGCCGATCGAGCAGGCGAGTCCCGTACTCCTGGAGCTTCGGGTCGTAGAAACTCTCCGCACAGCAACTGACCCCTCCGCTCGGAGGAGTCTCCCTGACCCGCCGGTGCATGAAGGTTCGCTTGCAAACTCCGTTCTGATACAGCGCAAAGAATCCACACCCGTATCCGGGAATGAACTCCTGCACCAGGGGCAGCTTGCCGCTGCCGCCGTTCTTTCGGCTCCACAGAGTCCTGAAAAACTCGAGTAACTCGAACCGGGTCCGTGCATAGTGCACTGGACTGTTGGATACCTCGCAAGGCGCCTTCATCACCACAGGATATTGGAGGTCGGCCGAAAGCCGGACGGCGTCGTCAAAGCTTGTGGGGCAGATCGTATTCGGAGCGGGCACGCCGACGCGAGTCGCCAGTTCCTGGACATAGCGCTTGTCGGCAGCCGCCTGGATCTTCTGGTAATCGGCCACTTCCAGCCGGCTGAGTGAGTTCACTTCCGCCTTGCGCTGCGCCAGCGCCGACGTGGACGCATATCCCACCGGAATGATGAGATCGAAGTGAACGCGGCCGAGAACGTCCATCAGAGAGGTGAAATAGGAACCTTCGGAGGGAGAGGGCACGACGTAACGTCCGGAGCAGTATCGCGAACGTGACGCCAGCGTAGCCAACGACGATTCGGCCAAGACCGAAACGTCAATGCCCTTGCTGCCCAGGCTCCGCACGATTCCGAGCGAGGGGATGTAGCTGTCGTCCGTAACTAAGACTTGCACGTTCTTCCTCCAGGGGTTGAGATTAGCGAAGGACCCGAGACTTAAAGAGAAGTTGAGCGACACTCAAGCCGCTACGAATTCTCCCTTGCTTGGCTGCTGAACCGGTTCTTCCGGTTCTGCCGATCCATATTCTTCAGACAACAGCCCGACCTCGATATATCTCTGGCGAACTGATCGAACAAATTCTATGGCGCTCAGCCAAGTCTCCTGCCGCTCGTTCCTGCTATCCATCAGGCGCCAGAAAACGTCACCTACTGCGTGGGAGAGCCAGCCTCCGCCGAAGGCGGCAGGATGCCAGAGCAGAGAGATGCCGCCCCAGCCATAGCGCCGACTGACTGACAGCAACTCAGCCACTTGGTAGTACCAGTCCGATTCTTCGCCCGGCCCGACCTGCAGGCTCTGGTCCATCATCACCAGGGGGATCTCGATGAAGGTCGCGGGGCGTTCCTCCTCAAAGTTATAAGGGGGAAAGGCGAAGCAGGCGCCGGACCGGAATCCCAAGCGGTCTGGCCACCCCATCGATGAATCGTACAGCGCTCTGGCGCGCTCGTGCGCCGGGATCAAGCGGTCAAGCGTGAACCGCAGCCAATGCTGCCTGCCTCCTAGCGGGCGGAAGCCTCGGGCTCGCATAGAATCGAACTGCGCAGCCAATTCGCTCGGTTCATCAAGACTGGTATAGGATCCATGGACGCCGACCTCGAATCCTTGGCGTTCCAGAGCAGCCATCGCGTCCGTGAGGCCCGGCTGGCTCAGGTCGTAGTTGGCATCTCTGCGGTGATAGCGTTTCAGGAGAAAGTAGTAACTGGCGCTGACGTTGCGCCGGGATTCACCCTGGGCCAGGGCAGGAATCTGGTCCAACGGGTCCGGCCCTCCGGCGGCCCTCCGCAATGCCATTCCCGCCTGCTTCATTCCTAACGCGGCAGACTTGTACAACCAGCACGAGATCGCGGCGTTTTTTGCCACGCGATACACGCTGTTGAGATGGCTTCCAGGGAAGTAGTCAACGTCGTGCGTCGGGATCACGAAGTGACCTGCGGACTCGACGGGAGAGCGGGGCTCCGCGACGGCTCCGGGAGCGAGCCGACAAAGCGCGCGCTGGAGAAACCGCATGGCCACCGCCGCGTAAGGTATGCGCGCGTCCAGCTTGTGACGGCCGAGGTAAGTCTCCGCAAATGCGACCCGGCCCACCGAGTCGCGCGCCCGTACGCTGTATTCGTCCGCCGAGGACACCCATTCGAAAATCTCGCCGAGCCAGTCCGGCTCCTGCCCGGGTAGGGGCGAATAGAACAGAACCGTCGATTCGCCTTCGCGTTCAAATCTTTTCGGAGGCGGAGCAGCCTCGTAAAGCGAACGAGATTGATAGAGACTGCTGAGTTTGAGGGTTGGCCTGGGCTGCTGACCCTGAGCGGAACCCGGCGCGTACCTGATCCAGACATCCGTCGTTTGCGCCTGCTCGGCGTCAAGCACGGGCTGGTGTCCGTATATGGCGCAGAACAGACGGAAGGCGTAGCTCATCCGAGACCGCTCTGCGGGTGTCTGTTCGGGCGAGAAGCTTAGGAAAATTCTCATCTTAAGGTACCAAAGCCTGGTCGGTCGGAGCTTCCTGGGTACGAGATTTCACCATCCCATAAACCACCAGAGCTGTGCCGCACCAGAACCACACGAACCGGTTGTCGTCGATGTCGCCGCTGGTCATGGTCACTCCGACGCTGAAGATCAAGACGGGCAGCAGAAAAGCAAACCGTTCCCCACCCTCGCGGAAAACCGTCCGCGCCGCCCCAAAAGCCGTGGCGAGCAAGGCCAGGAGGGCGGCAAGACCCAGGAGGCCCTCTTCAACGCCCACCTCCAGGAAAAGGTTGTGGGGATAGTGCATATCGTCCGTGTGAAAGTAGTAGGCGCTCCATCCGCCCACGCCCCAGCCCAAGACCGGCTTTACTGAGAGCCCGTGAAGCGCACCTCGGTAGAAGTCCAGTCTCTTACCGGCGCTGTGCTTGGAATCCTTTCCTTGCATCAGCATCACCAGTTCCTCTTGCTTGGTCCTGAGCTCGTGCGCCGCTTCTCCTCGCACCCAGGTCGGGGGCATCAGGAACAACATGGCCACAACCGCCGCAGCTCCCAGCGCGAACACCCGCTGGGACAAGCGCGGCCCCACGTTCGGCTGGCGGATGAATGCAAAAAGACTGATAACCAGCAGCGACCAGATCATCGCGCCGCGCACTTCAGAGGCGATAAGCCCCGCAAACAAAAATGGGAGACAGAGCAGAAGCAGAAACCTTGCCAAGCGGCCTTCAAAGAGCCTTCTGAAGTACAACACCAGCACGATCGTCATTCCAATGAGCTGGCCGATCCCGATATGGACAACCTCCTCGTGTGCTGAGAAGGTGCCCCCCGAGGTCTCTGCAACCCTCGTCCATCCCGCGACCAGCGCAACGCCCACCAGGGAGATCAGGAGATGACGAAAGTCCTTTTCTTCTCTGAGCAGGACAAAGGGCGCGAGGAAACAGAGCGTTCCGATGGTCAGGAACCTCAGGAGCTTGTCCCCCCCGTAGTCGGGAGCGTGCGTGTACGTGTAACTGATCGTGACGACCGCCGCAAACAGAAAGTAAGCCAGGATCCCTCGCTTTTGGATCCTGAAGAGCTCTCCCAGCGTCCGCGTTCTGCGCGTGGCCAGCAGCGCCAGACGGAAAAGAATTGCTGCGCATAGCAGTACAATCGCGACTCCAAGAACCGTCAGGCTGCCTTGAAAGTCTTTCTCGAGCAACGGATAATGGCGTACTCGAGAAGTCGCAAGCGCAAGAGCCGTCAGGCTGCTTTGAAACCGCGCCGGGAGGAGGGGCAGTGGCTTAAGCTTGGGCATGAACAAAACCGGGACGATGAAAGCGGCCGGAAACTTCCACAGGGCGATCAGAACACACGGCACGAAGATGGCTGCCAAGAAAACCGGGACCGGCCCGATCCCCAGATCGAAAATCCCATTGAGAGCCAGCAGCGCAACCAGGACCGCCGCGGCGTATATGGAATATCGAACAATGCCGTTACGCATAGCTCCTCTCACGCGGCGCTCCTCTTGTAGCTGAACCAAGCCAGCCGCCGCCCAGGAAATGCCTTCTCCCAAACAAATCCCAACCAGGGGGAGCCGAGTCTGCCGAGCGCGACCAGGAAGAGGCCGCTCGCCAGCAGCTCCCACAAGAATGTCAAAAGGCTTTCATGAGCGTCCGGCTGGATCCGGCGAAATGCGAAACTCGCGGCGCCCATCAATGCCGCTGCCAGCAACGATGGCGCGCATTTACCCCACGGGACGCTCAAGTTGTAGAGGTCCCGGAAGGTACGGGCCGTCAGCATCCCCAGAACACTAAGTGCTACTACGAGGGCCCCCGCAATCCCTTCGAGCAGGAAATTGGCGGGCAGCGCTTTCAAGGTCACAGCCGTAAGCGCCAGATAAATCACCAGAGCAGCCATAACGTTCCCTGCGTTTCGAGGCTTCACGGTTACAGCGTCGATGCTGCTCCTGAGAGCCATGTAAAACAGATAGGGCGGGATGGCGAGGATCAGCAGGCGAATGATTGAGATGCCTGGCAGAAACCTTGGCCCTACCCAAACGCGCACCAGAACGTCGGCGAACACAACCAATTGGAGGGAGGCGAACACGGAAATGTCCAAGACAGCCCTGACGAGGTGTTCCAGAGACTCACGAACCTCTGCCAAGCGATTCTGGCCCAGCATCATGCTGAACTTGGAGAGAAGGACTACGGTAAGAGGCCCGGCGGTGTAGCCCATCACCAGCAAGAAATTCGAGCCGAGGAGCAGGTACGCCACCTGGGTCAGCGGCAGGTAGTGGGTCGCCATCAGGGGCCCGAGCGCGAAGAGCGCGGCCTGGCCGAAATCGCCGGGCACACGCCCAACGCCATACCGTAACAACTCTGCTGCGTAAGGCCGCAGTTTCGGCAAGGGGTTTCTGGCGAGCTCTCGAAAGATGGGCCTCGCAAACAACGCGGCAGCAACCACCGTCAAGGCGCCTGCTACGCCCACGATTAAGGCTACCGAATGCGCCGGATAGAGCAAGACCACGACCCCGATCGGTATAATGGCAAAGTGGAAGAGCTGTATCGCGTTGGCGCGCTTCATGGCCAAAATGCCGCGATAGTATGAGAAGGCGGCCGTTTGCGCCGCGAGACCCGCAAGCATGAGGCCAAGTGGCAGACTCAGGCCGGCCAAGCGAGCGTCGCCGAACAGCCAAGTCGCAAAATATTGCCGCCCATCGTACAAGGCCACTCCTACGCAGACGGTAAATCCCATAAGGCAACTGGTTCCGGCTAGGAAGTAAGCGTTGCGTTCCCCTTGCGGCTTCTTCACGCAGATGGCAATATAACGCGGGAGAGCATTGCCCATGCCGAGCAGCACTCCCGCCAGCAGCCAGGCGGCGACCCGGCGGAGCAACAAGAATTCGCCTAGCGCGACGGGGCCCAGCAGTCTGCCGAAAAGAGAGACCAGGACCAGGCCGGCGGCGAGGACGCTGAACTCGGTCGCCATGGTCAGCGTCAAATCCCGCAAAAGTGGATGAAACTTGGTTCGGGAGCCGACGGGCTTTGAAGCTTCGTTGGAGGCTTCAGCGGGCTTCATTATTGGTGCGCTCAACGCGGACAAGAGCGCCTCATTTGGAACGTCTTTACTCATTGCAGAATCTCTGTGCATTTTTGCTCTCGCCCCTTGCGGAGGTTGGCGGAGAACCAAGAATCCGGCGGCGGGGAAAATCTCGTCGGATTCGGTGTCGAGCGAATAGAGCTTCGCCCTGTGAGTCACAGGCTCTCTGTGACCCAAATCGGCCCGATCAATCCAAACCGTCGTGCGTAGTCGGTCGGACCGACCGTAACGGGCCGGTTGCTACAGCTTTCGGTAGAGCCGTTCCGGGATAGGGAAGGTGCGCTCGCTCAGCACTGCCCCTATCAACCGCACACTCGCGTCGTCAAAGCTTTCCTTCACCTTGCGCGCCGTTTCGCGGCGCGTGGAACTCGACTTGAGGACCAGGATCACGCCATCCACCAGCTTGCCGAGAAGGGCCGCATCGGCATACAAGCTGGCCGGCGGCGCGTTGATGAGCACCCGGTCGAATTTCCCGACCAGCTCCTTCATCCTCGCTTGCAGGCGGTCCGACGTTAACAAGATATGAAGGTCCGCAGCCCTGGACCCGGACGCGACCACCCAAAGGTTGCTGCCCCGGACCTGCTGCGCAAAGGTTTCGATAGGGCTCGAATCAATCAAGACCGCGTCGGCAAATCCGAAAGCACCGTCGAGGCCGAAGTATTCGTGCAGGGACGGCGAACGGAGGTTCGCGTCCACGACGCAGACCGAACCGGGCATCTGGGCTGACAACATTTCACCGGCGCGGGCGCAGACGCTGCTCGAACCATCTCCTTCTTCGACCCCGCAGAACACCACCGATCGCGGGGCCTCCTGGCCTGGCAGCAGGAACACTGTCTGCACCAGCTTGATCTCTTCCTCGCGGGCGAGCGCTTCCACCCTCATCACGCCGCGCTCGATCTTGCTCGGAGCCAGCGGAGTTGCGGCCGTCCGAAATAGTTCGGTGTCCTTGTGGGCTTGCTGCAGAACCTCAAAATTTTTGCTCATATCGTCTGTCGAAACTCCTTAACGCGTGTCTGGCTTCACCGCGTGGTTTGGGCTGCGGTATAGCCCATTGGCCCCGGCCGGACGGGGCAGCACAACCCGCTGTCCCACTTCAATGCGATTGGGGTTGCGAAGGTCCGGATTGAGCCGGAGGATTTCGCGTAGCAGCTTCGAGTCGGACCCCCCAAAGTACTGACGACTGATCCCGTCCAGCGTCTGGTTCCGCTCGACTACGACCGTGATGGTCTGGATACCAGGCGCGAGGGTCGGCGCTAGAGATTGCGCAGCGTTCTGCGGTTTGGCGCTCTCGACCGTGGCGAAACTCTGTAGCCATGTATGCCTGTCGCTGAACGAGATCGAAGCCACGCCCGCCAAGGCAATCACCAGGGCGGCGACAGCAGCGCCGAAGCCCCAGCGTCCCGTGCCCCTTGTCCGGGTCGGCGGCGCGGGCATTTGAGAAGGCGAAGGCATCTCAGGCGGTTCCGAAACTTCATACGGGCGCGCGGAAGTCGCGGGCTCCGGTGCTTCCAGCTCGAGGTCCGCCAGAACCTCCTCCACCACGGAACGGTCAATCGCCTTCTTCTTCAGCGCGTAGCCAAGGGTCAGAGCGTTGAAGCAAAGATTGTTGATGTTTCGCGGAATGCCCTCGCTTCGTTCCGCAATCAGCGCCAGGGCGTCCCGTTTGAACGGGTTTCCTTCGAGGCCCGCAACCCGCAGCCGGTGCTCGATGTACTGGCTCGTCTCTTCGGGTGTCAAGGGCTCAAGACGGCTCACAATGGAGATACGCTGCCGGAGCTGTATCAGGTCGGGCCGCGCCAGCTTCTCAGCCAGCTGCGGCTGACCCGCCAGCACGATCTGCATCAGCTTCGAGCTGGGCGTCTCAAAATCCGACAACAAGCGCACCGATTCGAGAACCGCGTCCTCAAGGTTCTGAGCCTCGTCAATGACCAGGACGAACCGCCTCTTGGCCCGCGCTTCGCGAATCAGAATCTCGTTCAGCTTCTCGTGCATCTGAACCAAGTCGAGACCGGTAGTGTCCACTCCGAGGTCCGCCAGCAGGTAGCGAAAGAATTCGCGCAGGTCGCACTGGGTCTGGAACAGAAAGATGGTGCGCGCAGAGCCCTCGAGCCTTTCCAGGAGCTGAAACAACAGGGTGGTCTTGCCCATCCCCGGCTTGGCGATGAGCGCCAGAAACCCGCGCCCCGCTTCGATCCCGTAATAGAGCGAGGCCAGCGCCTCTTTATGGGTCGAGCTGAGGTAGAGGTAGCGCGGGTCCGGCGTCACGCCGAAGGGTTGTTCGCGCAGTTTGTAGAAGTCGAGAAACATAACGTTAGACCCTGTTATCCTTGGCATGGCCGTTGCCGTTGCCAGCTTTCGGTAATGACGCGAGTACGGGAATCTCCAGGGACGACTGCACTTCTTCCGGTGTGCGGAACGTGGGGTCGAAGTACTCGGCGCCGAAGGCCAGTCCGATGCTGCCCCCCGCCGCCAGAAAACCGCCCAGCAGCACGATCAGCCACTTCGGATAGGCGGGCAGGACGGGCACCGTGGCGGCCTGGGCGATCGACACGTTGACGATCTGCCGGCGGTCCAGGGCGTCAGAAATGCGCGCCTCCTCCTGCTTGCGGAGGTAAAGCAGGTAGTTATCTTCCGCCGCTTTGACGTCGCGAATCAGGTCCTGCTGGGCGACCTCTTTCTCGTCCAGCCACCGGGCATTTTGTTGGTAAGCACGCACGGCGACGGCGGTCGCCGCAGCGCGCGCCTGCAGGCCAGCGAGATCCGCGTTAGCCTTGGCCAGCTCGGTCGCTAGAAACGTCTGGGTCGGGTCCCGATCCGTGGTCTCTTCCTTGATCGGGGATTTTTCCGCCCGGGCGATGGCCGCGCGGGTCTCGGCGATCTTCTGCTCCACCTCTTGGACCGGCCGATAGCCTGGCTCGAATTTGCTGAGCAGTTCGGTGCGCCTCAGTTCGAGCTCGAGGAGCGTGGACGTGAGCTGTTGCAGAAGCTGTCCGTTGTCGCCCCTCTTGACCTGGGTGGTGATGCGGGACGGCGTGCTCTTAGTCTGCGCTTCGAGAGTGCGAATGCGGTGCTCCGTGTCTGCAATCTCTACTTGCGTGGTCCGCAAGGCCACGTCGAACTGGCTAAACTGGCGCAACGCGAGGTCCTTCTCGGCCTGCCCGTCCACCACGCCTTGCTGTCGGGTAAACGAGACCAGGCGCGCCTCGGCGTCTTCCAGTCCCTGGCGGTACTGTTGTGCTTCCTGCTGGAAAAAATCGAACGTGCCCGTCGGCCGGTGGACAGTCGCGTGCTTCGCGAGGTACAGTTTCTCAAGCTCGTTCAGCACTCGAGCTGACAGTTGCGGGTCCGGGGTTTCGTAGGCTACCGCGATGACGTGGCTCCTCTTCACTACCTGCACGTCGAGCTGTTTCGCCAGCTTGAGCACCGCTTTGGCCACTTGCTTCGGGTCCGGCTGCGCGGCTTGATTTGCCGCCTCGGCGCTCAAGGAGGGAATCAGTTTCGCCAAGAGAACGTCGAGGAGGCCCGGGCGATAGAGGTGGCAATCCCGGACGATCGCTTCGAGCAGGTCCTGGCTCTGGAGCAACTGCACCTCAGAGTTCAACTCCTCTTCGGTCACGTCAGCCGGCGTGTAGTCCGTTTGGACGGGTGCCGCGGGTGACACCACCGGGTTACCGCGATCGCGGTTGACCAGGATCGCCATCTGGGCCTCGTACTGGTCAGGCAGTACGAGCGCGGCGACGGCCGCTGCCAGGAAGATCCCGAGGAAAGAAAGCGTGATCAGCCGCCGGTGACGAAACACCACCCCGATAAAATCGCGGACTGTTGCGGACGGTGCCCGGCGGTAGCCGTTGACCTTGTTGCCGTACTTTTGGTCTTCCATACTAGTCTCCTCTCCTCGTCTTTCAGTTCTAGCGATCCGTTCTTATAATCCTGCCGGGTTGACGTACATGCTTACAGCTTGTGTCGGCAGGTACCGTCTGATTTTCCCGATCGTGCTCTTAGGCACAAACAGCATGTCTCCGGGCTGCAGTGCCATGTCTTCACTCAAGTTCTCGGCTTGAAGCAGCTTCTTCAGATTGAGCTTCTTGACTTCCACCCAGTTGTTGGAGGCGCGACGGAAGAGCAGCACCTGGCTGTGTTTTGCCTGGTCGTTGAATCCGCCGGCCATGGCCACGGCCTGCGTGGCGGTCGTGAAGCCGCGTAAATCGTATTTGCCGGGCTTCGTCACCTCCCCGGCGGCGACGAAGTAAGGCTTCTCGAATTCCTTGAGCGTCACGGTGATCACCGGATCGTGCAGAATATTTCCATAGACCTCGCGGAGCCGGTCCCTCAACTCGGGTGTGGTCTGGCCTTCAACATGAAGGTCGCCCGCGCCGATCAGGCTGATGTAGCCGTCCGGTTGCACGGTGACGGTTTGATTGAATTCCGAGGTGAAGGGAAAATTCAACTCGATCACGTCGCCATATTCGATCTGATATCGAGGATTCCTTCGCTGGAGAGCCGGGCGGCCTGAGTCCTTCTCCCAGGCTGCGACCAGGTCCGCGTTTCTCGTCTGCTGCGGGGCAGGGCTGGCCGCGAGGCGAGTATGCCTTTCCTGACCTCCGAAGGCCCAAACGCCGCTTGCCCAAATGACCGCTACGCCGATTCGCAATACCTTTGTCATGCTATTCATGGACTTCTCTCCTCGCTTTCATTTCAATGCTGCCTGCGAGCTCGCAAGCACAACCGTTCTCTGCGTGACTTGTGTTTCTCACTTCGATCGCGAAACTTCCGTTCGCACGAAGCAGTAATCTGCAATCGTGGCGGCAAGAACATAGGAGGGTTGACCGTTCGCCGGGGGGACCGCTCGAACGATGGCGCCGCGGCAGATCACCTCCGCCGCAGCCTCGCTCGAAATTTCAACCGGCAGCACGAACCTGATTTCGATCGAAGTTTTCGGCGCCAGATAGTGATCGGCTCGAAACAACAGGCCCGAGCGGCTAATGTTTTCTATCTTGCCTTCGCACCAATTCGTCTGGCCGGTTTCCCTATAGAGCACACGCGCGCGAATCGCGAAACGTGGGGCCCGCCTCAAACTGCCTGAGGTGTACACGCGATGTCCTGTCATAATCAACTGAGTTCCCCGAGAACTGTGGCGGACTAGCTCGTCTCTTTCATCTCCGTCAGGTTGTCTACTTCCGTTGAAGTATTATCAAGTGCAGGACTATCATCGCCGAGCCGCTTAAACATAACAATGGCCCGGAGGTGCTCAGGGCATAGCACCTAGGTGCTAGCTCTAATACCATGTCGCTGAATGGGTTATCGGGGTTTTACCGGACAGCACTGCCGGTGCCGTTCCGTCTTCCGGAATTGAGCCTGTACACGAGCGGGAGCGGCAGTTCCCGAAAATAATGAACTGCCTGGCGCAGAAGTAGTCACGGAAAGGCGGGAGCTACACGTGGGAGTTGCGCGTAGGAGCTACACTAGTCGTTACTCACCAGTTGGTGGTTCACGGCGAAGAGAGCCAGCTCCAGTCGGTTGGAGACACCGAGCTTGTCGAAGATATTGGTGAGGTGGTGTTTAACCGTCTGCTCGCTGAGGGAGAATTTCAGCGCGATATCCTTGTTCGTATAGCCGCTGACGATCGCCGAGATGACTTCCATTTCCCGGCGGGTAATGCCAAAGTGGTTCTGCCGGTCGCCTTCATCCGAGGAGGGGAGGAGGTCGCGAAGCGCCTCGACGAGGCTGGAGACGACTTCGTGCCCGACCCAATACCGTCCGGACATCACGGCGCGAATGGACCGCAGCAACAATTCCGTCGCCGACTCTTTCAGCACGACGCCCCGCGCGCCGAGCTGGATGGCCTGGGCTACCTGGGCCTTCTCAATCGCAGCGGCCAGCACCACAGTGCGGGTGCTGGACAGCGCCCCGATCTCGCGCAGCGCCTCGAGCCCCGTCTGTCGGGGCATGTTCAGATCCAGCAGGAGCAAGTCGGGCTTGAGCCGACGCACCCCTTTGACGGCCTCGATGCCGTCGCCAGCCTCCCCGACGACGCGGAGGTCGGACTCGGCCTCGAGCAGCCTCCGCAGACCCTCGCGAAGGATGGGATGGTCGTCGGCTATCAGAATGCGAACCGTGTTTGGGGTGCCATCCGTAGTTTTTTCCACAATGTTGTCACCAGTTTTATCCATATCAGTAGTTTTATCCATATGCTTTATGCTTTCTGCGGTAGAGCGATTTCGAGTCGGGCGCCGTGGCCGGGAACCGACTCGATCGCCAGCTCACCTCCGAGGGACCGTACGCGTTCTTTGAGCACCAGGGGACCCCGGCGACTCGTGTCAAGTTCAACCTGCGAGAGACGCCCGGAAAACTCAAAGCCTCGACCGTCATCCTCGATCACCAGCTTCCACAGGCCGTCCTCCGCTGCGAAGCGG
>QHZK01000319.1 GCA_003224635.1 Acidobacteriota bacterium
GACTTCACCGTGGCGTGCGCGTACGGGGAGCGCAGGACCTTGCCGAAGAGCATCCCTGGCCGGTTGATGTCAAACGAGTATTTGGCCCGCCCGCTGGCTTTGACCGGTCCGTCGATGCGCTTGATGCGTTTGCCGATGAGCCGGCGCTGGCTCGCTTCGGGCCAGTCGTACTTACACTTTGGCATGAGACCCTCCCTTCATCGTCTTGGCAGCCTCGAGCACCGCCTGCCTGATTCCCACGTACGTGCCGCAACGACACAGGTTGCCGCCCAGTCCTCTCTCCACGTCCTTCATGGTGGGATTGGGATGCTTATCGAGGAAGGCCTTGCACGCCACCACGAAGCCCGGCGTGCAGAAGCCACACTGCTGCGCGTCGTGGTCGACGAAAGCCGCCATCACCGGGTGCAGGCGGCCCTCGGGCGCCAAGCCCTCGATAGTGGTGACGCTGCGCCCGTCGGCTTCGATCGCCAGCACGGTACACGAGTAGACCGGCTTGCCGTCCACGATCATCGTGCAGGCGCCGCACGTGGCGCGGTCGCACACCCGCTTGGCGCCCGTGATGTCCAGATGGTTGCGACACGCGTCGAGCAGTGTGACGCGCGGCTCGAGGTTGAGCCTGTGAGTCTTCCCGTTGATGCGCAGCGTGACCGGCGTTTCGCCCGGTCCCACAACCGCGCCGGCCGCTTCGTCGGGAGAGCCGCTCGCTGCCGCCTGAGTAGCGAGCAGCCCGGTCGATACCGCAACTCCTGCGCCCCTCAAGAAATCGCGGCGCGTCAAGGGCCCATGCGTCGCGGGTTTCCGCGACTTGTCCTTTTTCCGTTTCATGGTTCACTCCTTAGAATTGCTTGGACAAGATATTGTGAGCAGCAGACTTTTCGATCGGCGGACGCTTGCGTTAACGAGCGAAGATTGGAAACTCAATTTAAGAGCGCGATTATAACACTTGTTTTGCGCCGTCAAGGGTCAGATTTCGAGCGCCGCGCGACCGCCAGCAGAGACGTTCCGGTGGAAGGGAGACGGCCCACGGGCTGTCTCTGCGTTACTTCGGCGGCTTCTCAAATTTGTTGTCGTCGACCAGAACGTTATTCTTGATCTCGCTGAGCTTGATGATGGAGTCGCCGTCCGGACGCAGACGGCGTATGGTAAACGGCAGCTTCACGCCGTCCACGTCCTTGTAATCCTCGAAAATAGACTGCTGCGTGGTCTTTCCTTCGTCGGGGATCTCGACGGGCAGGTCGTCGCGGACCAGCAAGCCGCTCTGGGCGTCGAAGTAAAACTTCTCGGAGTTGCCGTCCGCGAGGGTGGCGCTGACCACGTACGCCTCGCCGCTTCCGACCCTCGTCCTGCCCTCGACCGCCATTTTAGGATGCAGTTCCTTCAGCTTCGTCTCCCGGTAGAACTCCGCCTCGCCCTTCAACGCGTCGAGGTCAGCGCCGCTCAAGTCCTTGGGACCTTCGTCGGGGTCCACGTACCAACCGGCCTTGCCGTTGTATCCGCGCCGGTCGGTCCCGCTGCCGGGGATGTTGACCGTCAGCATTCGCTTGTTCGGAGCTTTCATGTAAATCTCGATGGTCCCGGGCGCGATCGACCCGGCATCGCCCGTGGCGGGCAGCTCGATCGATCCCTTCATGACGCGCGTCGTCACTTTATCGAGCGCGTCCTTGCCCCCGATGGCTTGGACGTATTTATCCAGCACCTGGTCCACGGTCGGCAGCGAGGCGGACGCCGCCTGCCCCTGCTGGCCGGCGGGTCCGGCGTTCGAAACATCTTCCGATCGGGCGCCTCGCGCAACGCTTGGCGCTTCGGCGATCAGAAGAAGCACCAGGATGGACAGTGCTCGCCTCATGGGTCGTCTCCCTTCCGGGTCGGAATTATGTCCGCATGTGGCGGCAAATATCAAGTACCATACGACCCTGGGAGCGCGGGCGTCGCGCCCGGATGTTGTTTGGTTGCCGGCGCGCGGTCAGCCAAAGTGGTGGAGGGACTGGACGCTCCAGGGAGAATCACACCCCGCGCGGACCGATGAGCATCAGGCAGGAAATCCTCGGCATCCCTGACGCACTGCGGGCGACGTTGACCGGGCGGCCCGAGTTCGAAGGGTTGATCCGGCGTACCCGCCTGGGCGACGGGCCAATCTTCGTGGTAGGCTCTGGCTCTTCGTATATCCTTGGTCTCACCGGTGTCTATGCTTTCGAGGGGTTGCTCGGCCAGCCCGTGGTGGCGCGCCCTGCCCTGGATTTCCGGAATTACTCAGCTTCCGTGCTCGACGCCAGGTCCGTTGTCCTGGCCGTGTCCCAGTCGGGTGAATCCACCGAGACGATTGAGGCCGCTCGCGCCGCGCGCAGTCGAGGCTCGACCGTGCTCGCGCTCACGGGCAGCCCGACAAACTCTCTCGCCAAGATGGCCGCCGGCGTGTTCCTCGTGCGGGCGGGCGAGGAAAGCGAGGTGAGGATCAAGTCCGTGGTCTGCCATCAGGCGGCCCTTGGCTACATCGCAGTGCTGGCGGCGCGGATCCTGAAGCGGCCACAACCCGAAGTCGAGGCCTTGGTAGAGGAGTTCGAGAGACTGCCCGCACAGGCCGAGTGGGTATTGACCCATCTCCAGGACGCCGCCCGGTCCCTCGCCTCGGGCCTACGGGGCTTGCCGCGCCTCTGCGTTGTGGGACTGGGATCATACTATCCCGCCGCGCTCCAGTGGGCGCTCTTGCTCAAAACGCTGAACAAGATACACGTCGAGAGCTTGCAGCCGAGCGAATTCGGTTGCTCTCTGGATCGCGCGGGGAGCGATACCGGAGTGGTCCTAGTCTCCGGCTCCCGTTGCCGACCCAGGAAGGCTATTTACCAATTGATTAATCAACCTAGAAAAATAAAGGCCCAACTGTTCTCGGTGACCGATGTGAACGACCGCGAACTGGCGGCTCAGTCGTCCGTTGCCGTGTTGCTCCCCGCACTGAGCGAAATCGTGGGCTCCACACTCGCGCATACGCTGCTAGACTGGACAGCCTACGAAATCGGGGGGCCGTAAAATCACAGTCAGGGCCAAGGAATTGATCGTGGAGCGGTTGAATTCATTCAGACGTGAAATTGTTCTATGGATTGATTCTTAGAATGGCTCGGTGACGCGACGACGCCGGGCCTAAGGGCAGGCTCGCCGCGCCGTCTGCCACCTGCCTTCCGAGGCGCAGATGGGTAACTCATCGTTCAACACCCAGCTTTAGAATATCTACTTTTTTTCGGAAGTCTATTTTATTTGACTCGGCATCTCGCTTTTGCTTAAATACGGTCATGGTTATGGATATCGGAAAGAAATTAAGAATAATCCGTGAGTCCAAAGGGCTGTCTCAGGGCGACATTGAAAGGCGCTCGGGACTTTTACGGTCCTACATTTCGAGGGTGGAGGGAGGATACACCGCCCCTTCCCTCACAACTCTGGAGAAGTTCGCCAAAGCCCTCGGGGTCGAACCGTATCAACTCTTGTTCCACAATTCGGGAGATCCCAAGCCGGCCAGGCTGCCTGACCAAGTCGGCTTGACCAAACCCGCAAAAAAGCTGCTGAAGCTTTTCGACCACATGTCCAGCGGCAATCGGAAGGTGCTGCTCGTGATGGCGAGCAAGCTTGGCAGGAATTGAGTTGGGGCATCCAACCCGTCGCACTATGTAACGCCTACCTTGAAGCCTCGCGAGGACGAGCTTGTGTAGACGGAGGATGGTTAGTGTGCCTGCCTCGCCGCGAACGATCCCACTCATCTCCGTCCGCTTCTCACCTTGAGGTCGGCGGACTTGTTCTCTCTTGGTTGAAATTCTCGGAAACCACCGCGTGAGTGTGATCGTCATCACAACAGGCAACGTCATCCGCGATCTGGTATGGTGATGGGCATTGAAGCACCTTGCCGGCAGGCGCGCTCAAGCCAGGGAATCGTCACCCGCCAGGCGACCCGTTTTGAGCCCGTTGGGGCTGGGTCTGGGGTAGTGGGTCGACCTACTACCTGGTTTGGAGGAGTCTATGAAATCCCGCACTCGCTGGTTTTTCCTTGTTGCCCTTTTCGTTGTCCAAGGCCTTGCCATTTCGCGCGTCGCCTTACCGGCGGGCGGCTACCATCTGATCGCAAAAAAGGTCCTTGGCGGCGAGGGCTCGTGGGACTACCTCACCTGCGACAGCGCCGCGCGCCGCCTTTATATTTCCCGTGGCACACACGTGATGGTGGTGGATGCCGACAGCCTCGAAGTAGTGGGTGACATTCCCAACACGGAAGGCGTCCACGGTATCGCGCTCGCTCCCGAGTTCGGCCGTGGCTTCGTCAGCGACGGCAGGTCCAATACCGTGACCATCTTCGACCTGAAGACGCTCCAAACGCTGGGAACGGTCCCGACCGGCAACGGTCCGGACGCCATTATTTATGATCCCGCCTCGAAGCGTGTCTTCACCTTCAACGGCCACGGCGGCGATTCGACGGCCATTGACGCGGCTGCGGGAACAGTGGCGGGCACCATCGCCCTGGGAGGCAAGCCGGAGTTTGCCGTCGCCGACGGCAAGGGCCGCATCTACAACAACCTTGAAGACAAGAGCACTGTGGTTGAGATCGATTCCCACAAGCTCGTCGTGACCAACCGCTGGCCGCTCGCCCCCTGCGAGGGTCCATCGGGCATGGCGATGGACGCCGAGCGCCGGCGGCTCTTTATCGGCTGCGACAACAAGATGATGGCCGTGATGGACGCAGACAGCGGGAAGGCGCTGGCGACGCCGGCCATCGGCAACGGCGTGGACGCCAACGGCTTCGACTCCGCCGCCGGCCTTGCCTTCAGCTCGAACGGCGACGGCACGTTGACCGTGGTGCACGAAGACTCGCCCGACAAATTCAGCGTGGTTGAAAACGTCCAGACCCAGCGGGGCGCGCGCACCATGGCGCTCGACGCGAAGACACATAAGGTCTACCTCGTGACCGCAGAGTTCGGTCCGGTCCCGGCCCCCACCTCGGAACACCCTCATCCGCGACCCGCGATGAAGCCGGGTACTTTCACGCTGCTCGTCTTTGGAAACTAAACAGAGCGACGTAGGTTGTCGCCCCTGCAAAAAAATTGCGAAATCATTTAAGTCGTGGCTGCCGCGAGAAATTCTTGCGCGCGCTCGGCGGCAGCCTTGCCTGCGCGGATGCAGTCTGATATTCCAACGCCCGAATAGGCGTTGCCTGCTACAAATACTCCGGGATGCTTTTCGATCTGCTGCTCGATCGTCGCCACGCGAGCTGCGTGTCCTAACTCGTACTGGGGCATCGAGGCCGGCCAGCGATATATCCGTATGAACTGCGGCTCCGCCGACAGGCTGAGAATAGCGGCGAGTTCCTGCCTGGCCATGGTTACGATTTCGTTGTCGCTGAGCTCGAGGACGCCGGGGTCGCGCGTCCCGCCGAGGAAGCAGCGCAGCAGGGCGCATCCCTCGGGGGCGCGGCGGGAGAATTTCTGGTGCATGAAGGTGCAGGCGACGAGCCGGCGCTTCTCTTTTCGTGGCGCGAGGAACCCGAAGCCGCGCGGGATTTGTGGCGACGCGGCAGCATCGTACGCAAGAGACACGGTCAGGCCGGAGCTGTAGGGTATGGACGCAAGCAGGGCGGCGAGCGTCGAGTCAAAACAGGCTAGAATTTGGCCGCACTGGTGCGCGGGCAGGGCGAGGATGACGGCGGCAGCCTGGTAGACGCTGCCTCCCTCGCAGCGAATTTTGTACCCGGGAGCAATGGATCCAGTGGTTGCTCGATCGGCCGCAGTCAGCGGCTCAATGCTCGTCACCGTTTCCTTCAGGCGCAGGTGACAGCCGTCGAGGCGCTCGCTCAACCGCTCGACCAGCGTTCCGAGGCCTTCTTTCAAGGTCATAAAGAGCGGCGCCGGTTCGCCCGAGCGGAAGGTGTGCGCTGCCCCTTTGCTCCCTTGTTTCCTTGCTTCCATTGCGGCGCGGGTGAGGCTGCCGTACTTTTGTTCCATCTCCCGGAACCGCGGCAGAACGGAGCGAACGCTTAGACGAGCTGTGTCGCCGCCGAAAATTCCGGCCAGCAAGGGGTCGGCGATGTTCTCGAGCATGGCATCCCCGAAATGCCGGCGCACAAAACTCGCCACACTTTCATCGCTGTCCTCGGAAGCCAGTTTCGCGCTGCCGGACCCGGGCCGAG
>QHZK01000320.1 GCA_003224635.1 Acidobacteriota bacterium
GGAGGCGGTTCCAGAGGCAGCAAGCCCTTCCTCGTCTGATGCTGATGTCGCGGGTTCGGAGGCGGTGGACGAGGGCGACCGAAATCGAAAGACGTCGGATGAAGACCTCAACCCACAGGCGATCGAGGAAGCCCGGGGACCCGAAGAAGCCAGGGGAAAGGGTGCGAGCGACGAGCCCGCCGCTGAATCGGTTGAGGCGGCGTCGCTCCATGAAAGGAGGGAAGCAGGACCGTCGCCCGAAGGCGACGAGCACAAGTAAACGCCACCCGGCGACGATCAGTCGAAACGAGAGGATTCAGCGTGGTTCGTCTGGAAAGGCGCGAAGCGTCGAGGCACAGCCCGACGCTAAAGGACCAAGAGACGGAGATGAGCAAAATTCGAATTAACGAGCTGGCGCGCGAGCTGGAAATCAAACCGAAGGTTATCACCGACTATCTGCCCGAGATCGGCGTCACGGACAAGAAGTCGCACTCGAGCGCCCTCGATGAAGATGTTGCCAATAAGGTGCGCGAGCGCTTCCACTCGACCGGCGAGGAGCAGGGCTCAGAGCCGCAGGTCACAGAGGTGCACGTCGCAGAGCCGCACGTCGCAGAGCCGCACGTCGCAGAGAAAGCCCCGGCAGTTCCGCAGCCGGCTTCGCCGTCTCCTGTGAAGCCCGCGCCGACGGCGGACAGGCCCGCTCCAGGACTGATCCAAGCGGCCGGGCACGGCGCCGCTGTGGCTGCTCCTCCGACGCCAACTCCAGTGAGGAAGCCCGGCGAAACCCGCCCCGAAGCGCGTTCCATGACGCGGTCCCTGGCCGAGATCCAGGCCGACGCCCGCAAGGCAGTGGCTCCGCCTCCGCCCCCTCGGCCGCCCGCGTCGGTCCTGGCTCATACTGCCGCACGCCCTGCGGAAAAGCCTCCGACAACCTCCTCGGCAGGGTCGGCAGCGCCGCTCCGAGTGGGGCCTGTGCCTCCGACCCGCGCGCCCGCGCCTCCCACGCGAGGCTGGCCGCCTTCGACCGGTGTTGGAACCAAGACACGCGAAGCTCCGCAGGCCAGGGCCGGCGCTGCGCCGGAAGCGAGGGCGCCCGGAAGAGCGCCCGAGCCGGCTGCGGCTCCCGCGACAGAGCACACCCGGACGTCGCGGACTGGCAAATCGCCGGCTTCCAACCAGCCGATCTATCCCGGCGTCGCGGTTCCCAAGGGGGTTCCTCCTCGGCCTCACGTTCAGCGCGGCAGGGAGCCGCGTCCGCAGCATCCCACAGCCGCGCGGCCCGTACCCGCTGCAGGCGCCGCCGCAGCCACCGGAGGAGTGCCTTCGCCGCGTCCACCGCGTGCGCCTGCATTCGCTCCTCATCGAGTTGCTCCATCGCCCAGGCCCGCGGCGCCGGTTGAAGTGCCGATCACCAGGAGCATCACGATCAGCGAGGGCATCAGCATCAAGGAACTTTCCGAGAAGCTCGAGGCGCGCGCGAGGGACGTTATCAAGAGGCTGCTCGACAAAGGTATCTTCGCTACGATTAACCAGACCCTCGACTCGCAGACGGCCACCGAGATGGCGCGCGCTTTCGGCGCTCAGACCTCCGTCATCAGTTACGAAGAGGAAGTGGTTCACGAAGTCGAAGAGTCGGACCGCCCGGAGGACCTAAAAGAGCGGGCCCCGGTTGTGACCGTCATGGGGCACGTCGATCACGGCAAGACTTCGCTGCTCGACGCCATCCGCGAGACCAATGTCACGGCGCGGGAGGCGGGAGGCATCACGCAGCACATCGGCGCCTACCGGGTCGAGGTGAAAGGACGCAAGATCGTCTTCCTGGATACGCCCGGCCATGAAGCGTTCACCTTGATGCGCGCGCGCGGCGCCCAGGTGACGGACGTGGTGGTGCTGGTCGTGGGCGCTGACGACGGCGTGATGCCGCAGACGCTCGAAGCCATCAGTCACGCGCGCGCCGCCAAGGTCCCGATCGTCGTCGCGATCAACAAAATCGACAAGCCGGATGCGCTGCCCGAGCGCGTCAAGAAGCAGTTGGCCGACAACAACCTGATGCCCGAGGATTGGGGCGGAGACACGGTGACGGTGGAAGTCTCCGCCAAGCAGCGCAAGAACCTGGACCTGCTGCTGGAAATGATCCTGCTCGTGGCGGACCTGCAGGCGCTCAAAGCGAATCCCAAACGGCTGGCTTCGGGCACGGTGCTCGAAGGCAGGCTCGACCGCGGCCGCGGTCCCGTGGCCACGATCCTGGTCCAGAACGGTACGATGCACGTGGGCGACGCGTTTATCGTGGGCGCGATTTTCGGCAAGGTGCGCGCCATGCTGGATGACCGCGGGCGGCCGTGCGAAGAGGCCGGGCCGTCCACACCGCTCGAGGTCCTGGGTCTCGAGGACGTACCCCAGGCTGGCGACCGGTTCCAGGTGATCGAAAACACCCTGAAAGCGCGGCAGATTTCGCTCCACCGCCTGGCCCACCAGCGCGAAGCGGCCCTGGCGAAGAGCGCCCGCCTGACGCTCGAGCAACTGCACGAACAGCTTGCCGCCGGCGATGTGAAGGAATTGCCTCTGATCATCAAGGCCGACGTGCAAGGGTCTGTCGAGGTCCTGAGTGACACGCTGAACAAGCTGAGCTCCGAGAAAGTGAAGATCAAGGTCATCCACGCCGGCGTGGGCGCGATTACCGAGACGGACGTTCTGCTGGCGTCGACCTCGAACGCCGTCGTTATCGGCTTCAACGTGCGCCCGGAACGCAAAGCGTCCGAACTCGCGCAGCTCGAGAACGTCGATATCCGGCTCCATACGATCATCTACAACGTTACCGACGAGATCAAGAAAGCCATGGTCGGCCTGCTGGCCGTCACTTTCAAGGAGACCACGCTCGGGAGGGCGGAGGTGCGGGACACTTTCCGCGTCTCCGGCGTCGGCGCCGTGGCGGGCTGTTACGTCGTGGATGGAAAGCTCACGCGCGAGGCCCGGGTGCGCCTGGTGCGCGACGGCGTGGTGGTCTACGAGGGCCGCGTCCGCTCGCTGCGCAGGTTCAAGGAAGACGTCACGGAAGTGCGGTCGAGCCTCGAATGCGGCGTGGCGCTCGAGAATTTCAGCGACGTGAAACTCGGCGACGTCATCGAGGCCTTCGTGGTCGAGAGGGTTTCGGAGCCTGCCTTGGTTTAGGGGAGCGCGGGCGTCTCGCCCGCACACGACGATGCCGGTCGGCGTATTAACGCTCGAAATTCAATTGCCCTACGCGCACTCCCTCAAAGAAAAGAGAGCGGTCTTGAACAGGATGCGAGACCGCCTGCGCTCGCGCTTCAACGTCGCCGTGGCCGAACTGGACCACCAGGACGCGTGGCAGCAGGCCGTGCTCGGTGTCGTCTCCATCTCGAACAGCCAGCCGCTGCTCGAATCGGTCTTTCAGCAGGTGCTGGCCGAGTCGGAAAGGATCCTGGGCCAGGACGTGGCCCATCACAGCCTCGACTTTTTCTGACTAGGCTAGCTATTTTCAGAGCGAGATTCCTCGTTCCGCTCGGAATGACATAGCGCGAGAGGGTTTTCAGAGGTCACCCTTCAGACTTCATACTCGCGTCGATCCCGTGATCCCTGAGCGTCGAAGGATAATCATGCCCCTCCCTGGACGCCGCCAGGAGCGGCTTCAAGACCAGATTCGCAGCGAAGTAGCCCTGATGATCAGCGAAGAGCTGAACGATCCGCGCATCGGCTTCACCACGGTGACGCGGGTCGAGCTGAGCGCCGATCTCGGCCACGCCCGCATCCTCGTGTCGGTGCTGGGCAGCGAGCAGGTTCAACAGAGTACTCTCGAGGGCCTATCGTCTGCGGCGGGATACCTCCGCCGCGAGATCACGCGCCGGTTGGGTCTGCGGCGCGCGCCCGAACTGACCTTGGTCCTCGACCACGGGCCGGAAGAAGGGCAGAAAATCGAGGCGCTGCTCGAGAAGCTCAAGAAGGAGCAATAGGCGCCGGCGCTCAGCCGCGAGACCGTTACGACTCATCCAGAGATCAATCGCTGCTCGCTGAAAGCTGACGGCTGACTGCTGACAGCTTTTCGAAACATGCCTTCCACGAACACCGAAATCTCGGGAATCCTGGTCATCGACAAACCGGCGGGGATAACATCGCACGATGTCGTGGCGGCCGCGCGGCGGCTGCTGGGAACGCAGCAAGTGGGCCATTTCGGGACCCTTGATCCCTTTGCGACGGGAGTGCTTCCTCTTTCGGTCGGGAAGGCGACCCGGTTCGCGCAGTTCTATCTGAAGTCGCGCAAGGCTTACGAAGGCGCCATGCGGTTTGGCTTTGCGACGGACACCTACGACGCCACCGGGCAGCCCGCCGCGGACCCGGCGCCTGTCGAGTTCGACCGCGCGGCCCTGGAAAAGGCGTTCCGGGATTTCACCGGACGCGTCATGCAGACGCCCCCTCCTTTCTCCGCCAAGCGAGTGGGCGGCGTCCGCGCCTACAAGCTGGCTCGCGAGCGCAAGCCGGTGGAACTCGCTCCGGTGGAGGTCGAAGTCTACGCGCTCGAGGTCATCAACACGGAGGGCGATCTGGCGCGGTTCGCGGTCGAGTGTTCCGGCGGGACCTACGTCCGCTCGCTCGCCCACGACATCGGCAGGAAGATCGGCTGCCCGACGCACCTCGCCAGCCTGCGGCGCACGGCGGTGGCCGAATTCAAGGAAAATCAGGCGGTCACATTGGAAGGGCTGCGACAGACCATCGAAGCAGGGAAACTCGAGGCGGTCCTGGTCCCGCTCGAGGCGCTCCTGCCCGACTGTCCGGCGCTGGTGGTGCGCGGACGCGAAGAGCAGGGCGTCCGTCACGGCCACAAGTTTGAGCTGGCGCAGAGTCTGCGGCCCGACCGCGGCTCCCGCGCCAATCACATGCCCGTTATCAGCCTGCTGAAGATCCTCAATCCCGAGCGGCGCTTGATCGCCGTGGCCCGGCACGTTTCGGGGAGCGTGTATCATCCTGACTTGGTGTTGGTTTGAGCGCAGTTCGTCAGTGGTCAGTTGTCAGTCAGTAGTCAGTTGAACAACGAATAGACAGATTGTCAGCGCGGGCAAGTTCGGCTTGGTCTATGCCATGAGGTTCGATCGCATCGACGAAATCAAGCAGAACAGCTTTCGCGGGTTTGTGGCCATATCTGCCCTTCAGGCATCGAACTGTC
>QHZK01000321.1 GCA_003224635.1 Acidobacteriota bacterium
TAAGCCAGCATCTTGCCGATGGTCGCGCCCGCGCCGACGCCGACGTTGCCTTCTTCAAGCGGGTCCGAGGCGGCCGCCTGGCAGGCCTTGTAAGCCGCTTCTGCATCGGGCCGAATCCGGCCGTCACGGAGCGCGAGGTCGTCAATCACGGCGCCCACCACGATCGGAACGCGAACGTCACGGATGCCCCAGTCGAAGCCGACCTTGCGCTCTTCAAGATACCGGACCGCGCCCGGCACCGCCGCCAGTCCCATGGGACCTCCCCCGGTGAGCAACATTCCGTGGATCGTCTCGATCGGACTCACGGGCTGGAGGAGCACGCCGAGGTAGGAGCCGGGCGCGGAACCGTCGTAGTCGACGCCCGCGGTCGCCTCGCCCTCGAAAAGCAATGCCGTGCAGCCGGTCGGACGGCGCGAGTCCGTGAAGTGTCCGGCCTTGATGCCCGGCACATCGGTGATCGACCCGTTCGGTTCGCTCAGGGCAGGCCCGCGCGCCGTTGAATCCTCACCGGCCGGGGCGCGCGATGACGAGCCCACGGCGTTCGCATCGTTACCCAGCAGAGCGATTCCCGCCGACCCTGCGATCGCGCGGCTGAATTCCCGTCGACTGATTCCTCGCATTGCTGTACCTCCATACTCGCTGTCCAGCCGAATGTCCGAGCCTGAGAATTGCACTTTCTACGCCGAAAGAGAAGGGGGTTCGAAGGCGTTGACGGGGCCGGACAACGGTCTAGCCTAGCTCGGAATTTGGACACTGCGCAGCTTGACTTGGCGGCGGCGCGCGGTCTAATATTGCTCAACGTGAAACGGGGAAGCGCTCGCCTCTGGTTACAACCCGAACGAGCCCATTATGGAATGCATCCAGTGCGGCTACGAGAACCCTGCCGGAGCCGTCCGGTGCGCGAAGTGTGACTCGTCCCTCGACCTCTCGGGCGGGACGGTCACCAGCTCCGGCGCGACCGTCACGGGCGCCGGCGCGGGCGCGACGGTCACCAGCGGCGCGGGCGAAGGCTGGTCGAAGCCCGCCCCAGCCCCAACCGGCGTGTACGGGTTCGCGCAGGCGCTCGTGCCTGGGAGCGTGCTGGGCGGGCGCTATGAAATCCTCGAACTGCTGGGCGAGGGCGGCATGGGGGCGGTCTACAAGGCGCGCGACCGCGAGCTCGACCGCGTCGTGGCGCTCAAGGTGATCCGTCCCGAGCTCGCCAATCAACAGGAGGTGCTGCGGCGGTTCAAGCAGGAGCTGATCCTGGCCCGGCAGGTGACGCACAAGAACGTGATCCGCATTTTCGACCTGGGCGAAGCGGAGGGGATCAAGTTCATCAGCATGGACTACATCGAGGGGCAGGACTTGCGCAGCCTGCTGCGGCAGAAGGGGAGGCTCGCGCCGGAGGAGGCGAGGGCGATCATCGCGCAGGTGTGCCAGGCGCTGGAGGCGGCGCACGCCGAGGGGGTGGTGCATCGGGACCTCAAGCCGCAAAACATCATGCTGGACAGCCAGGGGCGGGCGACGGTGATGGACTTCGGGATTGCGCGCTCGATGGAGCTGACGGGGATGACGCAGACGGGGGCGCTGCTGGGGACGCCGGACTACATGTCGCCGGAGCAGGCCAAGGGGCAGGAGGTGGACGCGCGCTCGGACCTGTTCACGCTGGGGATTATCTTGTACGAGCTGCTGACCGGCAAGACGCCTTACCGCGCGGACACGGTGCTGGGGACACTGCTCAAGCGCACGCAGGAGCGAGCGCGTCCGCCGCACGAGCTCGACCCTGACCTGCCGCGCTACCTGAGCGACGTGGTGGTCCGGTGCCTGGAGATCGATCCGCAGCTTCGTTACCAGAGCGCCTCCGAGATCATCAGCGACCTCGAGACGCAGCGCGGAACGCGGCCGGGACTCAGCGTCGCTCTGCACAAGCCCGGAGTGAGGCGCGCTATGTTCAGTCTTGCGGGGCTCGGCGTCGCTGTCGCGTTGGCCCTGTTGCTGGTTGTGGGGCTGGTAGTTCGCAGCAAGCTCTCCGACCGCTCGACCACGAAGCCGGGTCGGGCCGCGCCGGCAGTTTCGCTCGCGATTCTCCCCTTCCGCAACGCCTCGGGCGATCCCAGCCTCGATTGGCTGGGGCCCGAACTCGCGGAGTTGCTGAGCACCGACGTGGGACAATCACCCTCTCTCCGGACGGTTTCCTCCGACCGCCTCCATCAGATCCTTCACGACTTGCAATTAACGCCCAACGCGGCCCTCGATCCCACCACCATCCGGCGGGTGGCGGAATTCAGCAGCGCGCAGACCGTGGTTTGGGGGCGGTACGCCAGGTTCGGTGACCAGATTCGCATCGATGCCACGGTCGAGGACCTGAAGCGGGACCGCACCGCGACGATGAAGGCGGAAGCGCCGAACGCGAATGCGATTCCCGGGGCCGTCGACACTCTGGCGCAGGCGATTAGGGAGAACCTTGCCTTGTCCGCTTCGGTGCTGAAGGAGCTCCAGGCGCAGGCTTTCAAGCCCTCCTCGAACTCGCTCCCGGCCCTTCGTGACTACAATGACGGGCTCCAGCTCTTGCGGCAGGGTCACAATCTCGAGGCCCAGAAGCGATTCGAGGCTTCCACGAAAGAAGATTCGGGGTTTGCTCTGGCTTATGCAAAGCTGGCCCAGACCTACGCCAATCTTGGAGGAGACAGCGAAGCGGAGCGGTACTCGCGCAAGGCGGTCGATCTCAGCGAGAAGCTTCCAGCCCAGGAAAAGTACCGAATCGCAGCCAGCCACGCTCGGATCATGAAGGACTACCCCAAGGCGATCGAGTCTTACGAGAACCTGGCCAAGGTCGCGCCCGGCGATACCGACGTCCAGTCCACTCTTGCGCGCCTCTACGAAGAGACCGGGGCGTTCGACCGGGCCCGCGACCTCTACGCCAAGGTGCTGACGAGTGACCCGAAAAGTGTGGACGCTCTGCTTGCCATGGGCCGAGTGGAGATCGAGAAGGACAATCCGTCGGGCGGCCTCGACTACCTGAACCGCGCCCTCAGTCTGGCCATCGAGCTTGACAACCAGGAAGAGAAAGCCGCGATCCTGCAGGCGATCGGCGTGGCCTACGGAGTCATGAACAAGCCCGAGGACGCGCTGCGCAATTACCGGCAGTCGCTCGAAATCAAGCGCCGCATCGGCAAGAAGCGCGGAATGGCGGAAAGCCTCCACGCCATCGCCCAGCTCGAGGACGGCCTAGGGCGGTCGCAAGTTGCCTTGAAGGATTACACGGAGGCGCTCCAACTGGAGCGAGAAATTGGCGACAGCAAGGGCACGGGAGATACGCTGATTGACTTTGGCAATTCTTATAACGATCACGGCCAATACGACCGGGCGCTGAGCCTGCTGCAGGAAGCGTTGCAGATCGAGCGCGACGCAGGCAATGAAAGTCAAGTGGGATTGTGTCTGAACTCCATCGGAAACACGTATTTCTCTAAGGGTGACTTCGTCGACGCGCGCACCTATTTTGAACAGGCCCTGACCATCCGCGAGAAATTGAAGGTCCCCGGAGACACTGCGGACGCCCTGCACAACCTGGCCGAGACCGCCTCGAACGTTGGAGAGTACGATCAGGCCCTCAAGTACTACCTCCGCGCCCTTGACCTCCGCAGGAGTTCCGGCGACAAGCGCCGAGCGGCGATCGAGTCGTACAGCGTGGGAACGCTCTTCGAGAATCAAGGGCGGTACGGCGCGGCAGTGACTTCCAAGGAAGAGGCCCTCAAGACTTTTCGTGAAGTTGGCGAGCGGAGCTTCTGGATGGCCGAGATTCTGAGCGGCTACGGCCACGCGCTGGCCGAGGCGGGGCGGGGCGAAGAAGCTCAGAAAAGCCTGGACGAGGCCCTGAGTCTGGCCCGCGAGCTCAAAAACGACGCCATGGTGTCGCAGGTCCTGAATTTTCAGGGAGACAGCTTCTTCTGGCGCGGCCATCTCACCGCCGCCCGGCGTCTTTACGATCGAGCCCTCGAGGCGGCGTCTCGCAGCAAGGACCGCAGCAAGGCGCTGCTCTCCAAGGTCAACCTCGCGAAAGCTGCCGTGAAGGAGGGACGGTCGCGCGAAGCCGTCAGCCTTTTGCGCGGATTGGGCCAGGAGGCGGACACGCAGGGCCTGCGGTATCTCTCGCTAGAGTGCTCGACCTACCTTGCTGAGGCGCTGGTGAATACGAGGGACTATCCTCACGCGCGGCAGGAACTCGATCGCGCCCTGGGAAAGGCCGAAAAACCGGGCCTGCGGGCGCTGCTCGCCAAGGACCAGTACCTGCTGGGGACGACGCTTCGCCTGAGCGGCAACGCGTCCGATGCGCCGGGCCATTACCGGGAGGCGCTTCGATTGCTCGACGATATCCGCAAGGAGCCCGGGGCTGATAAGGCCGTCCAGCGCGCCGACCTGAGTCCCGTCTACACGGAATGCGCCCGCTGGTCGCGGGGCGCAACGCCATAAACATAGCGCCGGGTCAATCAGTGCGATCATGAGACATTCGGTCATTCAATGGAAAATGTCCCGCGCGTCCCCATTGTCTAATCCGACTGTGCTAGGCTTGAGGGCTGGTGGGGACCGGCGCCGGGACTGGTCGGCCTCCTACGAGGCTGATGCAGCACGAAAGGCATCTCGGAATCGAGTACGGCTAGTAAGCTAGACTATGAAACCGGCAAGCGGAGTTCTAATTTGAAATTTTTCGACCGAACGAGGCCGCTAGGTGTTATAGAATCAACAAGTCAACTTGAAGACAGGCGAAAAACGAACCCAATTCTAAAGGGCGTCATCGGGCCATTGAGCCATTGAATCACTAAAGACCTGAAGTGTGTTAGAGACGCTGCTCGGTTGTGGCTTCGGTCTACCCGAAAGCGCTCGGGAAGCGACCCCGAGAACGAAAGTCCATCCGTCCGTCGCTCACTTGAGCGCGAAGGTTACACACGTGTGGACAAAGTATGGCGGCGGTGATGGTATGGCCGTTGGGTCTCGGAACGAGTCGATGCACGCCGTGTAGTTTCCGGGCGCGGCCCCTTTCGGCGTTTTCGCGTTCGCCATGTA
>QHZK01000322.1:0-5118 GCA_003224635.1 Acidobacteriota bacterium
AAGCACGTGCCGCTCACAACTGTGTCCGCGCCCTTGCGGTCGGCCACAATCCTGAACCTTCCCATCCTAGACAAACCGTCGGCCAGCTTTTCGCTCAGCGCATTGTCGATGCGGTCGACGAAGATCGTCTTGACGCTGAGCAGCCTTCGGGCGTCTGTCGTGGTCGACGTGCGCGGACCGCTGAGCGACGGCCCCTCATCCTTGCCGAGTGTAGGCGGGTTGTCCTGAGAAGGTTCCTTGTGCAGCGTGGGCCCGTCCTGCGCCAACATGACTGGGCGCGCGAGCAGCAAGACGGCTAGAAACCAATCAGCGACTCTCATGATAGGCCTCCGCAGCCTGGCGATAGACCTTAGTTTATCAGAAAGTGGAAGCGGAAAATAAGGGATGAAGTTTGAGGGATGAAGTGTACAAGGGATGAAGGCTGAATCGTGGGTAGGGCGACCTGTCACTTGTCACTGCCTTGGAAT
Source organism: Acidobacteriota bacterium (assembly GCA_003224635.1). GTDB lineage: Bacteria > Acidobacteriota > Terriglobia > UBA7540 > UBA7540 > QHZK01. The sequence goes on from QHZK01000322.1 coordinate 468, forward strand.
TGGGCTAACGTTCTGGTGATGCAACTTTTCGAACTCACGAGGGCGCTGGTCGATATTGAATCCGTGACCGGCAACGAAAGCGGCTGCGCTGAGTTCCTGCACGACTATTTGGCCGAGCGGAAGCTTGAGGTGGAGCTTGTTCCGGTGCCTGACGCAGGTTCGAGCGGACGCGCTAACGTTTTCGCCGTCTGCGGAGCCCCAGAGGTGGTCCTGAGCACGCACCTCGATACCGTTCCTCCTTTTTTCCCTGCCCGCGAGGACTCGGACTTCATTTACGGGCGCGGCGCCTGCGACGCAAAAGGGATCATCGCCTCCGAGGTGGTCGCAGCGGAGCGGCTGTTGGGGGAGGGGGCGCGAGATTTCGGCCTGCTCTTTCTGGTGGGAGAAGAGACCTTGAGCGACGGGGCTCGCGCCGCCAACGCCGCGCCGCGCGGCTCGAGATACATCATCAACGGGGAGCCGACCGACAACAAGCTGGCCATCGGCACCAAAGGCATCCTGCGGCTGGACGTGCGGACGCGCGGCAAGATGGCCCACTCGGCCTATCCACAGCTTGGGGAGTCGGCGATTGAGAAGCTGCTCGACGTCCTCGCCGAGGTTCGCAGACTTCCGCTGCCTCGGGACCCCGTCCTTGGGCCGTCGACCGTCAACATCGGGGTGATTTCGGGCGGCCGCGCCGCTAACGTGATTCCGGACGAGGCCGAGGCGCAAGTCCTTTTTCGCACGGTGAACGGGGCTCAGGAGCTGCGTCGCCAGCTTGAGCGGCTGCTCGAAGGCCGGTGTGAGTATGAGTTTGTTCGCGATACGCCCGCGCTGATGATGGAGAAGATGGACAAGCTTGACGGCTTCGAAACGGAAGTAGTCGCCTTCACTACGGACCTGCCGTCGCTGACCAACTGGGGGCGCCCGCTGCTCCTGGGTCCGGGCTCGATCAGCGTAGCGCACACGGACCACGAGCGGGTCAGCAAAGCGGACCTGGTGCGCGCGGTGGACCTGTACTGCCGCCTGGTGCGGGAGCTGAAGGCTCGCGACTCTTAGCCACAGAGGCACAGAGTCACAGAGAAAGAATGAAGGAGATCAATGAACTCACTGAAGCGATCATCGGGTGCGCTATTGCAGTTCACCGCGAACTGGGGCCAGGCCTTTTGGAGAACACTTATGAGTCCGCCCTCTGCGTTGAGCTTGATGATTCCGGCTTGACCTATCAGCGTCAGGTTCCGTTCCCTGTGATTTATAAGGGCCGGACCGTTGGGGAGTATCGGTTGGACCTGATCGTTGAAGATTCGGTAGTGGCCGAAATCAAGAGCGTGGAGCGGTTTGATCCTGTGTTTGAGGCACAAGTCCTGACCTACTTGCGGGTGAGCGGCAAGAAGGTCGGTCTGCTGATTAATTTCAATCGCCGGCTTCTGAAGGAAGGTATCAAGCGGTTCATTTTATGAATTCCTCCGTGTCTCTGTGCCTCAGTGGCGATACTAGAAAGGGAGCGGTATGAATAAACTTGAAGTCGGTATCCTGGGAGCCACCGGGATGGTGGGGCAGAGGTTTGTGAGCCTGCTCGAGAACCATCCCTGGTTCGAGCTGGCGTGGCTCGCGGCGTCGGACCGCTCGGCCGGCAAGACTTACGCTGAGGCCTGTTCGTGGCGGCTGCGCGAGCCCATGCCGGAAAGCGCGCGCCGCCTGGCGGTCCACGAGTGCCAGACCGGCGCTCAGGGAGGGAAAATTCCGCAACTGCTGTTTGCCTCGCTTGACTCCAAGGTGGCCGGGGAAGTGGAACAGGAGTTTGCCCGCGCCGGCCACGTGGTGGTTTCGAACTCCTCGAACCATCGCATGGAGCCTGACGTTCCCTTGCTCATTCCCGAGGTCAATCCTGACCACCTGGCGCTGGTCACGGCCCAGCGGCGCGAGCGCGGATGGAAAGGGATGATCGTCACCAATCCCAACTGCACCACCGTGGGCCTGGCGATGTCGCTCGCGCCGATCGAACAGGCTTTCGGTTTGGAAAAGGTCTTGATGACCAGCATGCAAGCCGTCTCAGGCGCTGGATACCCAGGAGTGCCCACGCTTGACATCCTCGGCAACGTCATCCCGCACATTGCGGGCGAGGAAGAGAAAGTCGAGCAGGAGACGCAGAAGCTGCTCGGGAAGCTCTCGGACGGGCGCGTCCGGCCTGGCGACTTCGCGGTCAGCGCGCACTGCAACCGCGTCCTGGTGGAGGACGGGCACATGGAGTCGGTGTCGGTTGCGCTCAAGTCCAAAGCTTCGGTCGAAGACCTGATCGCTGCCTGGCGGAAGTTTCGCGCCCTGCCCCAGGAGCGGCGGCTGCCTTCGGCGCCAGCCCATCCCATCGTCGTGCGCGAGGAAAAGGACCGGCCTCAGCCCAAGTTCGACGTCAACACGGAGCGCGGCATGGCCACGGTTATCGGGCGCGTCCGTCCCTGCCCGGTGCTGCAGTTCAAATACATGGCGCTTTCCCACAACACGATTCGCGGCGCCGCCGGAGCTGCGTTGCTCAACGCCGAACTGATGAAGTCGGAAGGGTATCTGGACTGAAGGGTAAAGGATAAAGGGTGAATGGTGAAGGGTAAAGGCTGAGGTACCGGTTTTTCCCCGGGCGGCATGACTGCGGCGTGAGGCGCAAATGAGTCAAGCGAAGTGTTGAGAAGACAACCAACCGGAAGGGGAAAGCTGCCGCATCACGGCGTGTTTACGCGCATCCGGCCCTCCAGCCGAGGCGGGGTCGGGGTGTTCGCCATAAAAGACATTAGAAAGGGTACGGACCTGTTTTATGGGGACGACGACGAAATCGTTTGGGTGGATAGAGCTAAGGTGCGGAGACTGCCGCGCGAGGTTCGGAGGCTCTACGAGGACTTCTGCGTCATTAGGGACAAGGGGCGAACCTACGGATGTCCGACAAGCTTCAACCGTTTGACTGTCTCTTGGTACCTGAACTCATCCTCAAATCCGAACGTCTCTTGCGATAACGACTACAGGTTCTTCGCGGCAAGGAACATCAAGGCAGGGGAAGAGCTGACGGTTGATTACTCGACCTACAACGAGTTCCATTGAGCCGCAGGCGCGAAAGGCGCGAACTCGACCGTGTGCTGTTAGTAGCGGACGCTAGGAGTCCCTGGCATTGGGCCAACATTCTCAAGATAGCCCCCTCAGACTTGCGCTGCTTGGCTATGGCAAAATGGGCCGGGTCATTGCCGGGCTGGCCCCGCAACGCGGGTTTGAAGTCAAGTTGGCGCTCGACATTGACGAGAACCGAAGCGGCGGGGGCATCACCGCCGAGCGTTTTCGGGGGATCGACGTGGCGGTGGACTTTACGCAGCCGGATGCCGTAGTCGAAAATGTCGAGCGTTGCGCGGCCGCCGGCTGCAATTTGGTCGTCGGCACAACGGGCTGGTACGATCGCCTTGAGGCAGTGCGCAAGGTTGTCGCCGGCGCGGGCATCGGGTTGGTCTATGCGGCAAATTTTTCCATCGGCGTGCAACTGTTCTATCGCTTGAGCCGGGCGGCGGCGGAAATCTTCGCTCACTTTCCGATGTATCAGCCCTACATTCACGAAGCGCACCACCGGATGAAAATGGACGCGCCCTCAGGGACAGCGATCGAGCTCAAGCGCCGCGTGGAACCGGCGCTCAAGGGGCGCGAGATTCCTGTTTCCAGCGTGCGCGCGGGATACATTCCCGGCACGCACGAGCTCGGGTTCGACTCCGAAGCCGATACGGTGATCGTGCGGCACACGGCGCGCAGCCGCCAGGGCTTCGCCGAGGGAGCGTTGTATGCGGCGCGCTGGGTGGTCGGCAGGAAGGGCTTGTTTACGTTCGCCGACGTCCTCCAAGAAAGCGCATCAGCCACCGAGGCGCAGAGTCACAGAGCCTGAGCGGTGTACCGGTCCAACGGCGCCTCCACCCCCTCCACCCCCAACGCGCGTTGTCATGTGGCCGGGTCTGTGATAGGATACGCGGCCTCAAGTCGATATCGGAATATGAAGGAGGAAACATGCGGATTTTTCTCAAGGCTTCGTTCCCAGTCGAAGCGGGCAACCGGGCGATTAAGGACGGCAGTATAGGCAAGACGATCCAGTCGATCCTCGACGAGTGCAAACCTGAGGCCGCATATTTCACGGATCACGGCGGTCAGCGAACAGCCTTTCTCTTCCTCGACATCCAGGACGCTTCACAGATACCGGTGGTAGCTGAACCGTGGTTTCTGGCATTCAACGCGAATGTTGAAATCCATCCGGCCATGAACGCTGCGGACCTGGCCAAGGCCGGGCCGCGCATCGAGCAAGCGGTCAAGAAATACGGCCATCTGGCGACGGCCGCGCACTAAGCTTGGGCGAGGCCGGGAAAGCTGACCTTCTGGGGCTGGAGACAGGCGAGGGATAGGTGTCACTGGGCGCATGTGTAGCGAGGCGCGAACCGAACCGGACCCGGTTGACAAGGTTCGAACCAATGTGCTAACCATCGAACCTTAGAAGGCGGTAGGTGCTTTCCATCGAGACAGTCGCGCCGCCGAAAAGTTATCACCAAGACTGAATGAGCGACGAACCCAAGGCACCGCCTGAGGCCCCCGGAGCGGGTGAGACCCCTGCTAAACCTGGTGCTCCGGCGGAGGGCGGGCAATCGAAGCCCTCGGCTGCGCC
>QHZK01000322.1:5125-7396 GCA_003224635.1 Acidobacteriota bacterium
CGAAGCCCGCTGCCCCTGCCCCGAAGCCTGTCGTCAAGCCTGAGCCTTGGTCGAGCCCCCTGGTTGACGAGCTCCATATAAGGTTTCCAGGCGCCCTCAGCGACGCGTTGATCTTCCGCAACCAGCCTTCGATGACAGTGGCCAAGGAGTCGCTGATCGCGCTCTCAGAACACCTGAAGAGCCAGGAGGGCGGGGGTTACACGTTCCTTACCGACGAAACGGCGGTCGACTATCCCAAGCGCCCGAAGCGCTTCGAGATCATCTACCAGCTCTATTCATTCAAGCTCAATCACCGGCTGCGGCTGAAGGTCCTTGCGGCGGAAGGCGAAAGGATCCCTTCTGTAGTGCGCGTCTGGCCCACCGCGAACTGGCTGGAGCGGGAAGTCTACGACATGTTCGGGATCGAGTACGAGGGACACCCGGACTTGAAGCGCATCCTGCTGCCGGACGAGTGGACGGGCCATCCACTTCGGAAAGACTACGACATCCTGAAGCAGGACGACGCCTGGGTCCAGGCCAACCTGCACATCAAGAGCGGACAGTAGTGGGGAAAGTCGACAGTCGAAAGTCGACAGTCGAAGACCGACAACCGAGAACTGGAATGGCCGAGACCACCTTCCTCGACGCCAACGAACTGGTGATCAACATGGGGCCGCAGCACCCGGCCACGCACGGCGTCCTGCGCGTCAAGCTGAAGCTCGACGGCGAAAAGGTGGTGGGCTCCGAGTGCATCATCGGGTACCTGCATCGAGGCGTGGAGAAGATCGCGGAGAACCGCACGTACACGCAGTTCGCGCCCTACGTCGATCGCATGGACTACGTGGCCGCCGTCACCAACGGCATGGGCTACTGCGAGGCGGTGGAGAAGCTGCTGGGCGTGGACCTCCCGCCTCGCGCGCAGTACACACGCATGATCCTCGCCGAGCTGCAGCGCATTGCCAGCCACTTGCTGTGGCTGGGTACGCACGCGCTCGACCTGGGCGCCATGACGCCGGTCTTCTACACTTTCCGCGAACGCGAAGAGATCCTGAAGATTTTCGAGAATTACTGCGGGGCCCGGCTCACCACCCACGCCTTCCGCATCGGCGGCCTGCAGTACGACCTCTACGACGGGTTCGAGAAGGAAGTCCGGAAGTTCTGCGATTACTTCCTTCCCAAGATCGACGAGTACGAGGAGTTGCTCACGACCAACCGCATCTGGGTGAAACGGACGCGGGGCGTGGGCGTGCTCTCGAAGGAGGACGCCATCGCGCTCGGCGCCACCGGACCCTTGCTGCGCGGCTCCGGCGTGAAGTGGGACGTCCGAAAGGCGCAGCCCTACGAGGCTTACGATCAAGTGGAGTTCGAGGTCCCGGCCGGCGAGCACGGCGATACCTACGACCGGTACCTGGTGCGCATCCAGGAGATGCGCCAGTCGGTGCGCATCACCCGCCAGTCAGTCGACCGCATCGCGCCGGGGCCCATCATGGGCAAGGTAGCGAAGGTGATCAAGCCTCCGGTGGCCGAGGTCTACCACTCGATTGAAGCGCCCAAAGGCGAACTGGGCTACTTCGTGGTGAGCGACGGGACCACCAGTCCTTACCGCGTGCGCGTGCGTCCGCCATCGTTCGTGAACCTCCAGGCTTTTGACACTATGGTGCGCGGACACTTGATCGCGGACGTAGTAGCCATCATCGGCACGATTGATATTGTACTCGGCGAGGTAGACCGGTGAATTATGAATGGTGAATTATGAATTATGAATTATGAATTGGCTCGAAGAGGTTTGCGCCAAACTGCGGGGTTCATGGTTCGTTATTCAGCCGCATTCAGAATTCACCATTCATAATTCATGACTCATAATTCTCTTCTGACATGACACAAGCAACCTTTCAATTCCTGAGCGACCACCCCGTGATTCTGGGCGCTGCCAAGGTGGTCATCGTCTTTATGGTGCTCTTAGGCGCGATCGCCTTTCTGGTGTACGTGGAGAGGAAGGTCCTGGCATTCATGCAAGCCCGCCTAGGGCCCATGCGAGTGGGACCGTGGGGCCTGCTGCAGGCGATTGCCGATCCGATCAAGCTCATGCTCAAGGAGGACATCGTCCCGGCTGAAGCGGACAAGGCGCTATTCTTGATTGCTCCGGTCATCGGCGTCATCGCCGCCTTTACGGCCTTTTCCGTCATCCCTTTCACCGAGCATTTCGTTATCAGCGACCTCAACATCGGAATTCTGTTCGCGCTGGCGGTCTCTTCGCTGGGCATCTACGGGATTATCCTGGGCGGGTGGGCG
>QHZK01000327.1 GCA_003224635.1 Acidobacteriota bacterium
CCGCGCTGCCGCTCCGGACCAGATAACACCGCGAATCACCCACGTGGGCCACCACCGCGCGATCGAAGCGGAGGGCGCAGGCAACCAGCGTGGTTGACATCGCCGCGCCGGCGGGGCCGGCCTTGGTCCCGGTCTCGAGCACGTGCGCGTTAGCCGCCTGCACCAGCCGCGGCAACAACGTCGAGTGCGGTTCTCCGCCGGCAGCGGCGCGAAAGCCGGCGAGCACGCTCTCGACCGCGGCGCGCGCAGCCACCTCGCCGCCCTGCTGCCCCCCTACGCCGTCGGCCAGCGCAAACAGCCAGCCGTGAGTGCGCGCCTCGGCGGGCGTGGCGGGGAGCACGTAGCCAAGATAGTCCTCGTTCTGCTCCCGTATTCGTCCGCGGTCCGAAAGCTGCCCGAACTCGACCTCCAGCATAGAGTTTTGAGCGGCGCGGCGCGCCGGGGCGTCGGCGGCCAGCAGGCCTCTATAGCTCATCAGGACGTACCTCACATCGCCAAAAAGAAACGGGCGGGCGGTCCCTTTCCCGCCAGAGCTCTGCCAAGCTCAAGGAACTCTCGCAGCAGCCACATCTTCGACCAACGTTGTTCGCCCCGTGCTGCGGCTCGCGCGCACGAAGTATATTCCGCCGTAGATGGCCCAGACGAGCGCGATTCCCAGCGCCAGCAACGGCTCCATCTTAGTGCCGTAACCCATGAAGGGCCCCACCAGATAAAACGCCATGCAGGCGAGGTTGGCAGTCAGCCCGAACACGGGGATGGCGACGTGGCGCAGGGCGCTGAACTTCGGATGCCGGTGGTAAGCCACGATGCAAATCACGCAGCTCAACCCGTAGAGCAGGAACGTGCCGAAATTCGAAGCCAGCGTGACCGTGAGCAGAGAATTGGGGAGCGCCGCCATCTTGTCATGCGTCGTGTATCCGAAGCTGGACCAGAAGCCGTGCGGCAGCGCATGAATCACGCTGTCGGCAGGCGCGCCGGCGTCGCCAAACGCCATCGCCACCGCGACGCAGCCGACCACTGCCGAAATTCCTGCCAACGTCCAGATGGCGCGATAGGGAGTGAGTTTTTTCGAGTGCAGCAAGCCGAAGTGCTCGGGCACCTCGCGGTCTTTGCCCATCGCGTAGGTTACACGCGCCCCGGTGTTCATACACGAGAGCGTGGTGCCGATCAGCGCCAGGAACACCGTGAACGCCTCGCACAACATGAAAATTCGGCCCCGCCCCGGGCCGAAGAGGGCATCGCCCACCAGCACCATCATGTCGCCGACGGGAGCCGCCGAACCGGTCGCATTCTGCATGGTATAGCCGCTGTTCAGGAAGTAGTTGGCGGCAAAGTATTCGAACAGATAACAGAACATCCCCTGCACGAGCAGCGACACGATTACCGCGATGGGCACGTCGCGCTTGGCGTTCTTGGCCTCGCCGCCCATCGCCGTCACCGATTCGAATCCCACCAGGATCAGGATGGCGACCGTGGCCTGAATGAACGCCCAGCCCAGATTGTGTAGACCGACGACGGAAGCGGCGTTGGGATGGGTCAGAAAATTACCGCTCGCGTCTCGCTCGGGATAACTCAAATGATACGGCACCGGCTTTCCGGCTTCGTCAAGCCTGGGCAGGGGCCGCCCGGCGGAGTCGCGCGCCACTGTTTCGGTGGTTTGCCCGTTCGTCACCGTTTTCTGCGTCGCGAACTCGTAGTCGTAAGCCTCGCCCGAAGTCGAATCGAACTGCCAGGCGATGCTGCCCGGCGGATGATTCACTCGATAGCCCAGGGCCAGTACGGCGAACAGCACCAGCGCGGCAATCTGAATCACGTTGATGGCGATGTTGACCGCCGTCGAGCCGGTCACGCCCCGGTAAGCGATATAGGCCACCACAAACGAGAACGCGACGGCGACGAGCATCATAAACGCGGGCCCGGGATTCGAGGCGCTCATGAAACTCGGCCAGAGCGTCCCCACCAGGTAGCCGCAAAGGATTCCCATGACGCCGACCATGACGCCCGGATAGATCCAGTAATAAAGGTGCGACGCCCAGCCGACGATGAACTTTGAAAGCCGCGCGTACCGCCACGCCTTATCGTGATTGAGGAACGATTGCTCGGCGAAGTAGTACGAACTGCCCGTGCCCGGATACAATTTCGCCATCTCCGCATAGCAGACGGCCGTGGCCAGGCACAAGGCCAGGGCGATCAAGATGCCGATCCACATCGACGGCGCGGTAACGCCCGTGCTCGCCTGGATGTAGAAGGTGAGCCAGAGAAAGGCGCCGGGCGCGATGAGCGCCATCGCGTTCATCGTCAGACCGGTCAAGCCCAGGGTCTTTTTCATCTCAACTGCGGTGGTGGTGTTCTCCGCCATGGCGTGGCCTCCCCTTTTTCTTGATTCCTCGATGTTTCGCATGGTAAGTGGAGACGCGTCGCTTGTAAAATGGATAGTTTCTATTCCCGGAATAAGCGTTTTGTATCGAATTTCGCCTTCTGACGACAATAAAAAAATTCGATTGACCGGTTCGCGGGCGGGCACTACGCTTGCCCTTGGGTGAGCGGCGCGCCTTGGCCGGAGGCCCGTCCGATGAAGCTTGCGGGTTTGCTGCTGTTGCTGGCGGGATGGGGGATCGTGCTCGCCGCCGTGGCGCTTCTTTCCTCGGCGCTGCCACGGACCGGCTTCGTGCTGGCCGGCGTTGGGGTAGAGGCGTTGGGTCTGATCCTGGTTGTCCGCTCCCACCTGGTCCTGCGAGGGGAAAGAGGGTGACGCCTCCACCCGTTCCTGCGCTCTCCGAAACCGCGACCGCGCTCTCGATCCTCTCCATTCTGCTCGTACCTCTTGCGATCGCGGGGCTTTCGCTGATCAACAGCGGGCTCGGCCGCTCACGCAGCGCGGCGCATTCGATGCTGGCTTCGCTGTGCGTGATGGCTGTCGCCTCCGTCGCTTACTTCATCTGCGGGTTTTCCTGGCAGGGGTTTATGGGCCAGCCAGCGCACGTCTTCACCGCGGCCGGCAGAGAATGGAATTGGATCGCGGCCGAACCGTTTTTCTTGCGCGCTATCAAGCTCGACGGCTCGCCGGCGTCGCTCGCGGCGTGGCTCGGGATACTCGGCGTTGGGCTGGCGGCGATAATTCCGCTGGGGGCAGGGGCCGACCGCTGGCGGCTGGGCGCGAGCTGCGGTTCAACGGCGCTCCTCGCCGGCTGGACGTATCCGCTCTTCGCGCACTGGGTCTGGGGTGGCGGATGGCTCGCCCAGCTCGGCTCGAATTGCGGCCTCGGCCGCGGCTTTGTGGACGCCGGGGGCTCGAGCTCGATTCAAACCCTGGGCGGCCTCACTGCCCTGGCCATCGCCTTGATCTTGGGTCCTCGGCGGGGCAAGTATACGCTCGAGGGCATGCCGACCGCGATCCCCGGCCATAACGCTGTCCTCGTCATGTTCGGCGGTCTGCTGGCTCTGGCCGGATGGACGGGGCTGAATACCGCCGGCGCCATCCTGTTCGCGGGCGCCGAACCAGGATCGGTGGCGCTGATCGCGGTCAATACCATGTTGGCCGCGGCCGGGGCGGCGCTCGCGACCGCGCTGATCACGCGCCTGCGCTTCGGCAAGCCGGACGCCTCGCTCAGCTCCAACGGCTGGGTCAGCGGACTTGCCGCCAGCAGCGCCGCCTGCGCCTTCGTCGCACCGGCGGCGGCGCTTGCCATTGGTCTCGTGGCGGGCGCCCTAGTCCCCGTCGCGGTCGAGTGCTGCGAGCTGCGGCTGGCGGTGGACGATCCAGTTGGCGCGATTTCGGTGCACGCTGTAGGCGGCATCTGGGGCGTGATGGCGGTCGGGCTTTTCGCCCGCTTTCCCCCCGGAGCGCTCGATGCCGCTGCCGGCCCGCTGCGCGGATCGGGAAGCAGCGATTCAGGCCAGTGGCTCGCGCAACTGGTGGGCGTCGCCACACTGGTCGGTTTTGTGCTGCCGCTGACTTACGGCTTGAACTGGATTTTGAATCGGGTCTACCCGCAACGCGTGGCCGTGGAGGGCGAGCGCCAGGGCATGGACCTCTATGAATTGGGCGCGGGCGCCTATCCGGAATTCCTTACCCACACCGACGAGTTCACACAACACTAAAGCCCGGGGATTAGGGCTGGCTCGGCCCGGGTGCGGATCGTGGGGGCTGTTGGATCACGGCCCAGGCCGTCAGCCCGACACATCTGCTCGGAGGTGGTAGGCCGCACGTAGTATGAGGCCCGCGGTGCCCGTGCGGTCTCGTGTAGCAGGTAGGGTCCCTACTGCCCTACCTGCCACCTACGACCTACCACCTGCCGCTCGTTCAAATGTCGAAGTAAAGGGCGAACTCGTACGGGTGCGGACGCAACTGCACCGCCTCGAGCTCTTTCTTGCGCTTGTACTCGAGCCACGTTTCGATCAGGTCTTTGGTGAAGACTCCACCCTGGAGCAGGAACTCGTGGTCGGCTTCGAGCGCGTTCAACACTTCCTGCAAACTTCCGGGCGTGGACTTCACCTTGACCTTCTCATGAGGCTCGAGGTCGTACAAGTCCTTGTCAATCGGCTCGGGCGGGACCAGCTTTTTCTGGATGCCGTCCAGCCCCGCCAGCAGCATCGCGCTCATCGCCAGATACGGATTTGCCGACGGGTCGGGACAGCGGAACTCGATGCGCTTGGATTTCTCGCTCTTCGAGTAGACCGGAATGCGGACGCAGGCGCTGCGGTTGCGCTGCGAATAGATCAGGTTGATGGGCGCCTCATACCCCGGCACGAGGCGGCGGTAAGAATTCGTGGTCGGCGCGCAGAAGGCCAGGAGCGCGGGCGTGTGCGTCAGGATGCCGCCGATGTAGTGAATCGCGGCCTCGCTCAGGTGCGCGTAACCGTCCTTCTTAAAGAAGAGGTTCTTGCTGTCGCTCCAAAGGCTCTGGTGGACGTGCATGCCGGAGCCGTTGTCCTGGAAAATGGGTTTGGGCATGAAGGTGACGGTCTTGCCGTGGCGGCGGGCGACCATCTTGGCGACGTACTTGTACTTCATCATGTTGTCCGCCATTTTCGTCAGCGTGTCGAAGCGCATGTCGATCTCGGTATGCCCCGCCGTGCCCACCTCGTGGTGGTGGACTTCGACCGGCACGCCCAGGCGCTCGAGCGTCAGCAGCATGTCCGAGCGGATGTCCTGCAGGCTGTCCATGGGCGGCACGG
>QHZK01000328.1 GCA_003224635.1 Acidobacteriota bacterium
CCCACAGCCAGATGCTGGGGCACGCGTTCAAGCGCGCGGCCGTTCTTTTCCTTCTGGGTTCAGTGCGCGAATCGGCCTCGCTGGGGTCGCCCTACCTGGTCGAGCTGAGCAGCGCGCTGCAGCCCATCGGCATCGCGTACTTGGTGGCGTTCCTGCTGGCGCGGAAGTCGCCGCGTTTTCAGGCTGCGGTCGGGGCGCTGATCCTCGCCGGATACGCGCTGCTCCTGGCGCTGGTGCCCGCTCCCGGCATTCCTGCGGGGAGTTATCAGCTCAATCACAACCTGGTGAATGCGGTCGATCTGGCGCTGTTCAGGGACCACTGGCTGCGCTGGCCTTATGCCGTGGAAGGTTGGGGAACGGCGCTGAGCACCATCCCCACCATCTCGACCACCATCCTCGGCCTGCTGGTCGGCGAGTGGCTGATCAGCGACCGCTCGAGAGTTAATAAGCTGAAAATCATCGGCGCCGCGGGCCTGCTGTGCCTGGCGATGGGCTATGCGATCAGTCCTTGGGTGCCCGTGGTCATGAAGATGTGGACCGCTTCCTACGGCCTGGCGAGCGCCGGATGCGCCTGCCTGATGTTCGCGGTCTTCTACTGGGTGGTCGATATGCGCGGATACCGCAAGTGGTCCTTCCCGTTTGTGGTCATCGGGTCGAACGCCGTTTTCATCTACATGTTCACGAGCCTCGTCCACCTCGGCCGGGGGATGAGCATATTCACCGCAGGGATCGCCGGAACGATGGGACGCGCCGGCCCGCTTTTCCATGAGGTCACGGTGATTGCTGTCGAGTGGCTCATCCTGTTCTGGATGTACAAGAGAAGAATCTTCGTCAAGGCCTGAGTCCGCCGTGACGGGAGCGCGGGCGTCCCGCCCGCAAGATTTTGCAATCCTCAATACGACGGTGAGTCCCTTTCTGTTTTGCAGCCCCGCCCGGAATCCGCTTGGTTTGTCAACTAAAAAAGTGTAAACTTCACTCAGTTGTTTGATAAATTCGACCCGTTTCGGGGGGCCTACGGCCAAGCCTCCAAGCCCCTTGCAGTATCCCCGACCTTGCAGGAGTCCAAAATGGCCGAATCCCAGGATCGTTATCCATTGATGTTCACATACAGAGACGTAATCTCTGGCGATGGCTTCCTGGCCGGGATTACCCTGTCCGGAAGAGCCCTGATGATATACGGAGTGCGCCCCGGGGCAATTGCCGAAACTGGGAAGACGCCTCAAGAAGCATATCTGCGTTTCAGAAACAGGTATAAACAAATCCTGTTTGACATTGCGGGCGAGTGCAGGACGTTTGAAGCCTTCAAACAGGAGACCGAGCGTTTCTTCTATGAACCCGACGAAGAAGAAGAGCGACGATGGGAGGATGCCGTAGCTGCCATCCGATCCGGCGAACTGACAAAACCAGCAGCACTCTCCGAATTGCCCGGCGGCGAAGCGCCGGAAACTCGCCCTTCGCAGATAACCGTGGAACGCTTAGACGGGCAAAGGAAGCGCTTTATGCCCACCGATAATGTACCGGATACGTACATCCCCGTCATGGCATAGCGAATGTCTGCCACGGCATCCTTCAGAGATGTGCGTCGAATGCTGGAAGATTGCGCTCGTGGCTTTACTCTGCGAATGGCAACGCACAGCCGGGTTGTGACCTATAACGGGCGGGTTTATCGAAGTCTGCCAAAGCATGACGATATCGAGCTTGGTCATATTCGCAAGATGATTCGATATCTACAGATAGCCCGCGAGTGCGTTGCCAAGTATATCCCTGCTATTTAACAAAACTCCGGCCAGTTTGCGTAAAGTACACACGCCCGAAATTTCATTTTCGGTCCCACTGGCTCGTCCGTCCTACACCTCAAGCATCGCCGGCCCGATTCGCTCCAGCCCATCAACATAAGGCCGCAACGCTTCCGGGACCACGACGGACCCATCCGCCTGCTGGTAGTTTTCAATGATGGCGAGCCAGGTGCGGCCGACGGCGAGGCCGCTGCCGTTGAGCGTGTGGAGCAGTTCGGTCTTGCCGGACTTGCCTCGCCGGAAGCGCAGGTTGGCGCGGCGGGCTTGGAAGGCCTCGAAGTTCGAGCAGGAAGAAATCTCCTTATATTCGCGGCTCGAGGGAAGCCAAACTTCGAGGTCGTAGGTCTTGGCCGAGCTGAAACCCAGATCGGCGGTACACAGCGCCACCACGCGGTAGGGCAGGCCCAGCCGTTCGAGGATCGCGCTCGCGTCGCGGGTGAGGGATTCGAGCTCGTCATAAGATTTCTCGGGCAGGGCGAACTTCACCAGCTCGACCTTCTGGAACTGGTGCTGGCGGATGATGCCGCGAGTGTCCTTCCCGTAGGAGCCGGCTTCGCTGCGAAAGCACGCCGTCCAGGCGCAGAGCCTGACCGGCAGTTTCTCGGCTTCCAGCACTTCGTCGCGAAAAAGGTTGGTGACGGGGACCTCGGCGGTGGGAATCAGCCAGTAATCGGCGCCCTCGAGCTTGAACTGGTCGCCCGCGAACTTCGGCAACTGCCCGGTCCCGTAAAGGCTCGACGAGTTGACGATGAACGGCGGCAGCACCTCCGTATAGGCGTGCTCGCGCGTGTGGACGTCGAGCATGAAATTGGCGAGCGCGCGCTCGAGCCTGGCGCCCAGTCCCCAGTACACGGCGAAGCGCGCCCCGGCAATCTTGGCCGCGCGCTCGAAGTCCAAGATGCCGAGCGCCGGACCCAGGTCCCAGTGCGCCTTGGGCTCGAAATCGAACTGGCGCGGCTCGCCCCACCGCCTGATTTCCTGGTTGTCCGCCGCGCCCTTCCCGACCGGAACGCTGGGATGGGAGACGTTAGGGGCGTTCTTGAGCGTCTCGCGCAGGCTCGAATCGGCGTTTTCGACCTTGGCGTCGAAATCCGTGATCTCGAGCTTGAGTTCCTGCATCTCCGCGATCTGAGCGGAGGCGTCGAGCCCCTGCTTCTTGAGCGCGGCAATCTCTTCCGAGACTTTGTTGCGGCGGGCCTTGCGGCGCTCGGCTTCCGCGAGATACTTGCGCCGCTCGCGGTCGAGGCGCTCGAAATCACCGAGGAGATCGGGGACGCCGCGCTCCCGCATCTTCTGCTTCACCAGCTCGAGGTTGTCGCGCACAAAACCGAGGTCGAGCATTGAGGCAACCAACTCCTGAAGTACAGGTTTTCAGTTTGTCAGTATTTCAGTATTTCAGTTTGTCAGTTAACTCAGGGGCTGAAATACTGAAATACTGAAGTACTGAAGGACTGATTTACGCGTTCTTCGCGTCCGCCTTGATCCGGTCCTCGAGTTTCTTCAGCCTTTTCTGTTTATCCGGATCAGGATTGTCCTTGAGCAGCGCCCCCGCGGCCTTCGCCGCCTGGTCCGCGATGCCGCTAAGGACCCTGAATTTCTGGGGATCGTGAATGTGGTTCTTGTCAAAGAGGCTGGCGCCCGCCAAAACTTCGTTGCCCAGAAAGAGAGCGAAATCCGCGCCGTCGAGTTTCACTGGGCCCGCCTTCATGCGCGTCTGCGCCTTGAACCGGTCTCCTCGCACAACTTCTGCCAGGGCGTCGTCAATCCCCGCGCGCGGAGCGTCCAGGGCCACCTGCTCCTGGTCGCCAGGCTCAATCCAGCCTCCGTCCCGCACGCGAGCGAGCTGCCTGATCATCATCGGACCCTCCACGCTCGGATAAGGCGCTTCCAGCGTCAGCTCCTTCGAGATGGTCCCACCCTGGGTGAGTTGCTGCGCGACTTCGGCCAGCCCCAAGGCAAGCTTCGAGGCGTACTGGAAGTTATCGTGACGCAGCCGCTCATACTCGGCCTTGTAGCGGGGGTTCTTGGAGACTTCTGCGCCTTCGCTGTAAGCCTCGCCCAGCTCCTTGTACCCGTTCACCTGACCGCTGAGGATGATCGCGCGCAGGACCCGCGCCCGTTCCGTGTAGGCGTTGGCAGGCGATGCGCTCGCCACGCTTTCCGTGAACTCGAGAGCGCGATCGTAGCGGGCCCTTCCGAACATGTCCATAGCGTCCAGATAGGCGCCCGCGGCGCCCTTCGGCCGCTCGACCGGCGCCGAGCACGCCCCGACCAGCGCCAAGCCGAGAAACGCGGCCCGCGGCGCGCGCCCTAGTCGGCCAAAGAGCCGGCGCCGCAGTCTCGGAAAGGCCTGGCGAAAGACCGGATGGGACAATTGGGACAATCGGGACAATTGACGAAGTCGGCTGTGCATGGCTCCCTCCCCGAGGGTCCCTGCCCCGGCACCATGTTCCGCAGGTTTCAGTCTGAAAGGCCGGAACGTAGGGGCAGGCTCCGGTTACGTCGCGCAATATATCGAAAACGCGGGCCGCTAGCAAGAGCAGTTACTTGTCTTGTCCCTGGTCCTTCGTCCGTTGTCCTTTGTCATTGGTCCCCCGCTCTTCGTCCTCCCCGGTAGGGTCATCACTGCTTCGTGATTCGGAAGAGTGACCACCACGGAACAAAAGACTGCGGGCAATGTGCAAAGGACAAAGGACAGGCGACGAAGCTTGGGTGTATCCTAAGAAGTGATGGCCTCGAGGCAGACAGAATTCCGGCTTGGCGCGGGCCTCATGGTGCTCGCTGTCCTGGTACTTGTGCAGCCGCGGCTGTGCGCCCAGGAAGCGGCGTCGAGCGCCGAGGCGCTACTCAAGCAGGGCAACGAACTCTCGCACCAGGACAGGTGGAAGGAGGCCATCGACGCCTACCGGAAGGCGCTCGAGGTCAAGCCGGATTACGCGCAGGCACACTACAACCTGGCCAACGCTTACACCGGTGACCAGAAAACAACGGATGCCATCCACGAGTACCGCGAAGTTCTGCGGTTGAAGCCCGAATTCCCCGGCGTCCACATGAACCTCGGGGCGCTGTTCGAAACGCAGGGCGAGCTGGCGCAGGCGATCGAAGAATACCGCGCTGAGGCCCGCCTGCACCCTTCCAGCGCGCGCGCCTCGGTGGCGCTGGGGAACGCGCTCACAGCCAACCGGCAGTTCGCCGACGCCAAAGAGCAGTATCGCCGGGCTCTGGCGCTCAGCCCTCGGGACGTCCAGGTTCGGACGGCGATTGCGAGCTCGCTCGTGCAAGCCGGGGACGCTTCAGGCGCCATCGAGGAGTACCGCCGGGCGATCAAGCTCGAGCCCAACAATGCTGACGCCCACGCCGGTCTCGGATCGGCGCTCACCCAAGCGGGGAATATCAGCGAGGGCCTGGCCGAGCATCGCGCCGCGGCGCGCTTGCGCCCGCGCGATCCCGAACTCCGCCTGAGTCTGGCCAACGCTTTGCGGGCCTCGGACGACCTGATCCATGCCCTACAGGAGTACCGCCAGGCGGTCGAGCTTGAGCCTGACCAGATTGATTTCCGGCTTAACCTGGCGCTGGCGCTGCGGCAGGCCGGCGATTACGAGGGCGCGGTCGAGGAGCTCCGTCACGTCATCCGGCTGCGTCCGACCGTATCCACGGCCCACGAGGAGCTGGCCGCGACCTTCCTAGCCTCGGGAAACCATCCGGCGGCAACAGCAGAATACCGCGAGGCGCTGCGGCTGAAGCCGCAAGACCCATCGCTCCACGAGGCCCTCGGACTGGTGCTCAGAAAAACGGGAGACCTCGTCGAGGCCGTTTCCGAACTCAAGAAAGCCGTGGTTCTCTCGCGCGAGAACCCGGACTACCATCGCAACCTCGCGGAATCGCTGCAGTCGGCGGGCGACGTGCCAGGTTTCATCCAGGAATACACCGAAGAAGTGCGGCTGCGTCCCGAAGACCCCGACGCGCACCTTCACCTCGCCAACGCCTATGAGGCGGGGGGGGACCTGAAACGCGCCCTGGCGGAATACCGGCAAGCTCTCGGGCGCAGGCCGGAGAGTCCCGAGCTGCACTATCGCTTGGCGCTCGCGCTCAAGTCCTCTGGAAACCTGGCGGAGGCCCAGGCGGAACTCGAGCGCGCCGTCAAACTGCGGGCTGACTACCCCGAGGCCCTGGTCGCGTTGGGAGACCTGCTCGCGGATCGCAAGAATTTCACTCTGGCCGTCCCGACGTTCCGTGACGCGCTCCGGCTGCGGCCCGATGACGCGAGCCTGCATGAACGCCTTGCGGCGGCTTTGCGCGACAACAGCGACCTCGACGGCGCGCTGGCTGAATCCCGCGAGGCCCTGAAGATCGCAGCCGACAATCCCGGTTACCAGCGACAACTGGGGGACACCCTTTATCAGCGTGGAGA
>QHZK01000329.1 GCA_003224635.1 Acidobacteriota bacterium
TCACTGGCGCGGACAGCGGCGACTTTGCCCAGACCAACAATTGCAACAGCTCGCTCGCGGCCGGGGCCCAGTGCACGATCAACGTAACCTTCCGGCCCGCCGCAACCGGGACAAGAACTGGGACCTTGACCGTCACCGACAATGCCAGCGGCAGCCCGCAGACCGCCAGCTTGACCGGCACGGGAGTCGCGCCGGCGGCCACGCTCTCACCCACATCCCTGACGTTCGCTAGCCAGGACGTGGGCGCCACCAGCGCGCCTCAAGCGGTGACACTCTCGAACCCGGGGAGTGGGCCGCTCTCGATCAGCAGCATTGCTATCACCGGCGCGAACAGCGGCGACTTTGCCCAGACCAACAATTGCGGCAGCTCGGTGGCGGCGGGAGCCAAGTGCACGATCAACGTAACCTTCCGGCCCACCGCAACCGGCACACGAACTGGGACCTTGACCGTCACCGACAATGCCAGCGGCAGCCCGCAGACCGTCAGCTTGACGGGCATCGGGGTTCGGCCCGCAGCGAGCGTTTCGCCGACGTCGCTGCTGTTCTTGCCGCAGTTGATTGGCACCACCAGCGCACCTCAGAGGGTGACTTTGTCCAACACTGGCAGCGGACCTTTACTGATCAACAGTATCGCAACCAGCGGCGGCAACAGCGGAGACTTCGCCCAGACCAACAACTGCGGCAGCTCACTCGCTGCGGGAGCGAGCTGTACGATCAACGTAACGTTTAGTCCGACGGGCCTCCTGCTGAGGAGCTCGACGCTAGCCATCACCGACAACGCCAGCGGCAGCCCGCAGACGGTGAGTTTGACGGGTACCGGACTTTAGCGCCAACGGCGTTCAATCTACGGCCGGAAAGACTAGATGGGAGGATGAGTCATGAGGAAGCTTTTGCTGGTCGCATCGCTCTTGGCATTCATTGGCGCTCTATCGTGGCCAGGCAAGAGGTCGATCTCGCAGACCGCCGACGTCACTCTGGTCGGAGCGTGCGACATTGCTGACGGCTTCGCGTTTAACCTGTCTGGCGCTTTCGCGACCGCGGCGCTGCTCGACTCCTTCCCCAGCGCGACGGTGTTCGCGTGCGGGGACCTTGCCTACGACAACAGCACCGACAGCGACTTTGCAAACGCTTATGCGCCGACCTGGGGACGCGCCCGGGCCCGGACCATCGCGTCACCCGGTCACCACGAGTACACCATTATGAACGGAGCCGGTTTCTACAGCTACTGGGGTACGGCCGGGGGCCCTTCCGGCCAAGGGTGGCGCAGCCTGGACCTGGGCGCATGGCATGTGGTGGTTCTCAACGCCAACTGCGGCGCCGTGGGATGCGGCACGGGCGGGGCCCAGGAGACGTGGCTGCGCAACGACCTGGCGGCTCACACCCAGGCCTGCACGCTGGCCCTCTTTCACGAACCTCTCTATACTTCTTCCTCAGAGATCACTCCCAACACGGCCATCCAGCCGCTCTGGCAAGACCTCTATAACTTCAATGTCGACCTGGTGGTGAACGGCCACGGCCACAACTACGAGCGCTTCGCGCCGCAGGATGCGAACGGCAACCTGGACACCGCCAAAGGTATCATCGAGATTGTGGTCGGCACCGGCGGGGTCGAACACGCGCCCTTCAATGCTACTATCGCTCCCAACAGCCTGGTCCGCAACGCCGCTACGTTCGGCATTCTCAAGCTGACTTTGCACCAGTCGAGTTTCGACTGGCAGTTTGTTCCTGTCGCGGGCCAGACGTTCACCGATTCGGGCACCCAGGCCTGCCACTGAGTCTGGGTGCACCTCGATATGTAGCGCACCCGTGAGTTCGTCGACCAGAACTTTCGGCGGCCGTAAGGATCCTCGGAAAGAGGGATCAACATAGGGGGATCTGGGGGCGAGCCCTAACCACATCCGAAATCCATGGCATTTACAGCGCTGGCACAGCAGCAAGTCTACGTGGTCTCCGGGCGACGTCTTCGTCGCGACTGACTTTGGGCAATACCAACGCCCAAGACCCCGGCGGGAATAGCGAGTCTGTACTGACCGATTCAACGGGTAATTTGTACGTGGGCGACGCCGACGGAGAGCATCTTCTGCTCAGGTACGCTCCCGACGGCACTTTCATCAGGAGTTTTGCGCCCGCCGTGGAACATCACGGTACAGACTGGATTTACATGTCAACTGGGATCCGAGCAGTGGCGATTTGATTCTCGCTGGCCTAGGGAATGTCTCGAAGTATGCCGACGTGCAGCCCCGATATGATGACTTCGCGCCACGTGTGGGACTTGCCTACAAGCTGACCGTAAACACAGTGCTTCGGGCCGGCTTTGGCCGCAGTTACTTTGGCAGCGGCTACGACGGGGTGTTCTATCATTTGACCAGCGCGTATCCCATTGCCAGTCAGCAAACCATCTCTCAGGCAAATACCTTTCAGTCGCTTTTCCCGCTTGACGAGGGACCGCCGGCGTCCGCTCCGCCGCAGTTCCCCGCCTCGGGTCATTTGGCGCCCCCTTCGGGACAACTTATCAAACCCCGCGAATTCAACCAGAAGACCGAACACGTTGAGTTGTGGAACGTGACGCTCGAACACCAACTGGGCCAGAATCTCAACTTCTCCCTCAGTTATGTCGGCAACGGAGGGAGGAACATATACTCGCAACCTAACATCAACGCGCCTGTGCCCGGTCCAGGAGACTTTGATAGCCGACGGCCGTATTTCCTGAAGTTCGGGGAAGATAATGAATTTTCGTATTTGTTTACCAGCCCGAAAGCCTCGTAATCTCTTCCTGATATAGCGGTCGGTGTTCGTGCGCCTTACCCGCCGGTCCGCGATGCCTGGCACCGCCTATGCGGCGATCTCACGCGGTAAACAAATACGAAGGATTTATCACGATTCGTTGTGTTTGCCTGCAGATGATTGCAAGATATGTTCCTCATTGTGCTCTGATCGAGCTTCAGCGGAGAATCGAGTGGCAGGGATGCGGATTCGCGGCGCAGGGATCCGCGACCGGCCATGCACAAGCCCTTCCGGGAAATAAAACCTATCAACCAACGACAAAGAGAGAATCCCTTGTGCCCCGTTCCACGCAGGGGTAGAATTGCGCGCGTATGGGGTGTCTTCGGCCATCCGGAATGCTGCGGTGTTTTCGATCGCGGCGCCGGGTGATGACGCAGTCTTAACGCTTCGGCAGAACGACAGACAGCGGGAGTTGTGGCTTTCACCAAGGCTCGACCCCCGCTGGAAGCAGCCGAATTGAGAGAATCTGGCGAAGCGGAATACCTCGCCTTATCCGTCAGGAAAGGCTTTCTGGTGAGGCGCTGCAAAGCGCGGTCTAGTCGTCAGGGTGACACGGGTCGAAGTTGAAGAAGGAGGAGAAAGCCATGCGAGTAAAGCTGATGATCGGCAGGAGCTGGCCCTGCGGCAGGCTCTTGGAAGCGATTCCAGGGGTCTTCCTGCTCGCTGCGTTTTTCTTGAATTTCACTCAACCTGCCCGCGGCCAGGAAGTGACCGCTGGCATGACCGGCACGATCACCGATCCCTCGGGTGCTCCTATTCCTGAGGCGAAGGTAACCGCCACAGATGTGTTGCGAGGCACCACCTGGCCGACTCAGAGCAACTCTGCGGGCGTCTACGACCTGCCGCGCTTGCCGGTAAGCACGTATGACGTGAGCGTCGAAGCTCAGGGCTTCGCAACGGCCGTCAGCAAGGGCATCGTACTCGAATTGAACCAAAAAGCGCGCGTAGACGTTCAGTTGAGCATCGGCTCTGTCTCCCAGACGATCGAAGTCACGGGCGCCGCCCCGCTGCTCACCACGGACACCATGCAGGTCGGGACTATCATTAACTCGCGGATTAACCAGGACCTGCCGCTGGCGACGCGAAACTACGTTGAGTTGACCCTGCTTGCGCCCGGGGTGACGAATCCTAATCCTTCGTCCTTCACCAACGGGCAGCCTGTCGGAAACGGCGGCAGGCCTTTCGTGAACGGCAACCGCGAGCAGTCCGACAATTTCCTTCTGGACGGCATGGATAACAACCAGGTGTCGGATAACCTGGTCGGATACACACCGAGCGTGGACGCCATCCAGGAATTTAACATGATCACCAACAACGCTCCCGCCGAGTTCGGGAATTTCGAGGGCGGGATCGTCAGCGTCACCATCAAATCAGGGACGAACGATATCCATGGTACTGGCTTCGAGTTCTTCCGCAATGACGTCCTCAATGCGGCGCAATGGTCCGATAACATCAGCCCCACTAAGCTGCCCACCCAGGAAACCAAAGCCAAGATGCGCTGGAACATGTTCGGGGGTACCGTGGGCGGACCCATCAAGAAGAATAAGCTGTTCTACTTCGGAGATTACCAGGGCGAGCGGTTTGACAACCCTGCGTCGACCGGATTCATCACGGTCTTCACCAACAAAGAACGGGCGGGCGACTTCTCTGAGCTGTGTCAGACGGGCTTTGACACTACTACAGGCGAGTGCCTGCCCGCACCGGCGAACTCCGGCCTCCGCGCGATCCAACTCTACAACCCGTCCAGCACCTACCAGGGACTTTGTGGTCCGCTTGATAAGAATGGAAACCCGACAATGGCTACATGCCGCAACATAATTCCGAACAACAACCTGGTGGCGGCTGGGCTGACAATCGACCCCGTGGCCCAGAAGCTCTTCTCTTCGAGCTTCTACCCGGCGCCGATCAACGGCAATTTCACCGGTAACCAGCTCAACACAAGCCGGAGCGAGACGCTCGCCGACCAGTTTGACGCGAAGGTTGACGCCAACGTGACCGACAAGGATCGCCTCTTCGGAAGGTACTCGTGGGGTCGCCAGGAAATCCCTGGGTTTAACTCCTTCCCACTCTACTTCAACAGTTTCTATCACACCCCCACTCGCAACCTGGCGCTGAACTGGACACGAACCATCAGCCCAGGGCTGGTGAACGAAGCCCGGGTCGGCTTTAACTACGTCAAGGTGAATAACGGCGGCGCCGACAACGGCTTGGGGAACGTCGGCACCGAGATCGGCATTGCCGGCGCCAATGACCGTGGGCCTGGGCTGCCGCAAATTTCGGGCTTCAGCAAGGTGAACGGCTTCGGGAGCGCCAATATCGGCACCCAGCAGCTCTTCGCGGATACCGTGATCCAGGCTGAGGACAACCTGATCATCACGCACGGGCTGCATATCTTCCACGCCGGCTTCCAGTACTTCCGGCAGCGGATCGATACCTTCTATGCCGGCAACTACGGGCGCTCCGGGATCATCAACTTTGACGGACAGTTCACCGCCGGCCCCGCGGCCACTGCGTCCGCAAGCGCCGCGAGCGGGTTCCCGGAGGCAGACTTCTGGCTCGGGCTCCCTGAAGCTGTGCAACGCGGTGTCGACACGGGAACGTGGGGGCAGCGCTCGAACGTTTTCGCCGCCTACGTGCAGGACGATTGGCGGGCAACAGACACCCTCACTGTTAACTTAGGTTTGCGCTACGAAACCCACACCCCTTGGATCGAAGTACACGACCGACAGGCGAACTTCGGGCCGATCAGCGGCACGGAGTATTTCGCGGGCCAGGGCAGTTGCCCTTACAGCAATTGCCGCGCCCTCTACAATAGCTACAACGGCGGCTTCGACTTCCAGCCGCGGCTGGGGTTCGCGTGGACGCCATCGCGGTTCGGCAAGACGACCGTGATTCGGGGCGCCTACACCGTGTCCTCGTACTTGGAGGGAACGGGCACGAACCTGCGCTTGCCGCTCAATCCGCCCTTCGCCGAGGAACACAACACATTGTATGACGCCTTCACCTTTCCGAAGTCAACGACGGACCAGGGCTTCACGGTCCTCACCGCGCCGTCCGATCCTTTTGCCAACGCTGTGATCAGGCTGTGGGACCCGAACGTCAAACCCTCGCTCGACCTGCAGTGGAACCTTTCGATCGAGCACCAGTTCCCAAAGGAGACTGTGCTCACCGTGGGATACGTGGGACAGAACGCGACTCACCTGATGAATCCCATGCCGTACTTCCAGAGGCGGCTTGTCGGCACTGCCGGTTGCGCCGCGGCCAACGCTGTAGACTTTACCGGCAAGGGAATCCTTACATGTGCGAGTCCCTACCTCTCGGGCAATCCGGCGCTGGCAAACATCAGCCAGATTTCCGGGACCGAATCGAACAGCGACATGATGTACCATGCCTTGCAGGCCACCTTGCAGAAGCGCTTCAGCCAGGGCCTCCAGTACCAGGTGGCGTACACGTACTCGAAGTGCATGACCAATTCGATCGGGTACTACGGGTCTTGGGGCGGGCAGGTGGTGCCCACCGCCGCCTACTGGCAAAACCTCTATGATTCGCACTCCGAGTGGGCCCCTTGTATCAACGACGTCACCCACCTACTTTCGACGTACGCTGTCTATGAGTTGCCGTTCGGGCGGGGAAAGAAGTTCGGAAGCAATTGGAACTCGGCTACCAGGGGAGTGCTGGGCAACTGGCAGGTGAGCGGTATCCTCCAGTTGCGTGGCGGCTTCCCGAGCACGGTTTTTGCGAGCGATAACTCGGGAACCGGGGAACGGACGCAGCGGGCCAACTGCCTCGCACCTCCAAAGTATCCCAAGTCAAATGTTTCCGCTAGTGATGGCGGGGGAATCCAGTGGCTTGATGGCTCCTCCTACGGGCCGCAGGATGTGGGGTCCTTTGGTACGTGTGGTGTCGGGACGTTTCGAGGACCAGGCTTGCGAACTTTCGATCTGAGCCTTCAGAAGGACTTCCCGATCTCTGAATCGAAACGCCTGGAGTTCCGCTCAGAGTTCATCAACTTCACTAACACGCCCATTCTCA
The DNA here is from genome assembly GCA_003224635.1 of Acidobacteriota bacterium. GTDB lineage: Bacteria > Acidobacteriota > Terriglobia > UBA7540 > UBA7540 > QHZK01. Next base: position 6,817 of record QHZK01000329.1, read on the forward strand.
ATGCCCCCGGAGTGTGGATCGGCGGAGGGTTTGGCCAGATCCAGGGCTCGCAAGGGGCGCGCAACATTCAGTTCGGCCTGAAGCTGTATTATTGACTCTATACCTGGGAGCGCGGGCGTTCCGTTCGCTTCGCTCAGGGCGCGCTCCCAGGCTCCTCACTTGTCTTTCTGCGCTGCTTTCTCAACAGCCCCCCGCAACTTGTTCTTTTCTTCGCGCTCCAGTTTGTCGATCGTGGCAAGCTCGGATTTGCGCTTGTCTTCGTCCTTCAGGCGCGCATAAACCTGGACAAGCAGGACGCGGGGTTCGGTGGAATGGGGGTCGATTTCGACCGCTTTGGAGAGGGCCCTTTCCGCCTCTTCAAGCCTGCCCAGCTCGAGATAACACTTGCCCAGCTCCAGGCGCGATTTCATGAACGTCGGGTCGCCTGCGGCCGCTACCTGAAGTAAGGGAAGGGCCTCTGCGGATTTCTTGTCGCGCAAAAGCAATCGGCCCAGCATAAAATTCGCTGGCGGGTTGTTCGGGTCCTCCTGGAGGCTCAGCTTGAGCTCCTGCTCGGCCTCGCCAGACTTGAACATCTTGTAATAGATTTGGCCGAGCGCAAAGTGGACCCCTGGGAAGTCAAGCTGTTTTTTCAGGACTTCCTCGTACTCCTTGATAGCTTCCGAATACTTAAGGTCCTCGGCGTTCGATTCGGCTCTCAAGGCATGAAGCAAGACGGAGTCAGGATCGATTGTCGCGATCCGGTTGTAAGCTTCGACCGCCAGCGATCGGTGAAGCTTCGCTAACTCGAACCAGACCTTCGTATCGTTGGGATCCCGTTTTGCCAAGGTCTCGAAGTGCTCGATGGCTTCTGCCTTGCGCCCGAGAGCCAGCAAAACTTTCGCCGCGTAGTAATAGGCCCGGCGATAGTCGGGATGGAGCCTCAACTCAGTGTTCAGGTATTCAAGGGACTGCTCGTACTGGTTGAGCCCAAAATAGGACATCCCGAGATAGAAGTTCACCTCCGGGTATTGGGGATTCACCCGCAAAGCCTTTTGAAATGTATCGATGGACTCGGGGAATTTGAGTTCGGTCTGGTAGACGATACCGAGGCGCTTGAGCGCTTCCGGCTGGTTGGGAAACTGGACCAGGGCTTGTTGGTACTTCTTCTCCGCCGCACCATAGTTGCCGCTCTTTTCGAGCTCACTCGCTTGGGCGAGAAAGCTCTCAAGGGTTGGAGCCAGTGTCTGTGAAGCACCCGTCCTCGAAAACACGACTGCAAACAGCAGGCTTCCAAGAACTCCAATGCGAGGCAACATCCTTAAGGTTCTCCTACGGCTCAACGTAACACAGGCGGTGACGGGTCGCCAGGTCGAGCGGGTGTATCCTGAGTTCCATGGAACGTGCTCATTCCCGTGTGGAGCTGGAACCGTGCACCTGACGCGACGCAATTTGCTCAAGCCCCTGGCCCTGGGCGTCTTGGGGTCGCGCCGGGGTGATCTTTTCGTCCCTCAGGCTCAGCCTGCGCCGCCAGCCTCTGGCCCCTTATTTGCTAT
>QHZK01000330.1 GCA_003224635.1 Acidobacteriota bacterium
ATCTTCCTGTTCGAGAAGCGGGGCATTGGAGCCGGGGGGCGGGTGCTGGGACGTTTCTACGCCACAGGCATAAGGCCCAAGTTTGCTGAAAAACTGAGGGTGTCCGGGATTACGGTCCCGGCCGCATTGTTCGACCATTCGGTTGAAATCTAGCTGACACAGCAGGAGCGCCGATGTCTGTATTTATGATTTTGTTCTTGATTCTCTTCGCCGTGGTCTTTGTGGTTCTGTTGTTCGCCATGAGACGCACGAAGGACGAGCAGTCCGTCCAGCAGCGCCTGACCATGATCGAAAAATCGCTGGCTGGGGGCGGCGAGGAAGACACCACCGACATTCTGAAGCAGGAAGTGCTCAGTGAAGTGCCGTGGCTGGACCAAATATTGCAGATGGTGCCATTTTCCAACCAACTGCGGCGACTCCTGTACCAGGCGGACAGCCACTGGACGGTGGCGAAACTGATCTTTGGCTCCCTGCTCGTTGCCGCCTGTGCGACTTGGGTGGCGAGCTTTCGGGTTCCAACCTTTGCGCTAGCCATAATCGTCGGTGTGGCGGCCGGGGCCGTGCCTTATACCTACCTCGTCTGGAAGAAGGGGGCCCGTATGAAGAAGTTTGAGGAGCTGCTCCCGGACGCCATCGACTTAATGTCCAGAGGAATGAAAGCTGGGCACGCGATCAACTCGGCCATTGAAATGGTCTCCCAGGAGGTTCCGGACCCTGTCGGAACAGAATTTCGTCGCACCTTCGAGGAGCAGAATTTTGGCCTGCCCATGCGTGAGGCGCTGCTGAACCTGGCACGTCGTGTCCCGATACCCGACGTCCAGTTCGTGATAACCGCCATGCTGGTGCAAAGGGAGACGGGCGGCAACCTGGCGGAAATCCTGGACAAGACCACCGTCGTCATCCGGGAACGATTCCGGCTCAGGGGTCAGTTGCGGATCTATACCGCGCAAGGGCGCATGACCGGATGGATCTTGTCTGCCCTGCCCTTCTTTCTCTTTTTTATCCTGGACTTCCTGAATCCGGACTATGAAGGGATTATGCTGCACGACCCGATGGGTCAGAAGCTATTGTACGCGGGTTGCGCCATGATGGTGATTGGCTGGTTTGCGATCCGAAAAGTCATCGATATAAAGGTGTAGTCGACTATGCTCTTCCTGACAATAACGGTAGTCTTTGTGCTGGGCTTTGTGGTGGTCTGGCTGCTCCTCAGCGCACGCTCGCCCGTGAGCGCGCGGTTGATGGCGGTCACAACCCAGGCGCCTGTCGCCTCGCAAGCAGGGGCCGACACACGCTCGCAAGGGTTCAACCTCGAGCAGATTGTGAGTGCGCTGGGGCCCCTGCGCAAATACGTGGGATTCACTGAAAACCCGGAGATCGTTAAACGGCTCGCCATGGCGGGATATCGCAAGGCGTCGCACGCCGACGCTTTCCTTCTCATGAGGATGGTTCTTCCGGTGGCAGCCGCCTTGATCGGGGCTTTCTCGGTCAGGAGCAACACGCTCTTCGTCGTCATCATCCTGGCGGTCGTCGGGTTCATGCTCCCCGACCTCTGGCTAAGTCGGGCTATTTCCCAGAGAAAACAGCGCATCAAGCTTTCTGTTCCTGACGCGCTCGACCTTCTGGTGATATGCCTTGAAGCGGGATTGGGATTAGATCAGGCCCTGCTGCGCGTGGGGCAAGAAATGAGGATCACCCACCGCGAGCTGAGCGAAGAATTTTTGTTCGTCAATCTTGAACAACGTGCCGGGAAGGCCCGCATCGAAGCCTGGCGCAACATGGCACAGCGGTCAGGCGTGGAAAGCATGCGCGCCTTCGTCCACATGCTGGCACAAACGGAGCGTTTCGGGACGCCGATCTCCAAATCGTTGGGCGCCTTTGCCGAAGCCCTGCGTATTCGGAGAAGGCAAGAGGCCGAGGAAATGGCGGCCAAGACGACCATCAAGTTGGTGCCCCCCTTGGTCATGTTCATTTTCCCGAGTTTGTTCATTGTTCTGTTGGCGCCTGCAGTACTGGTCATCGGGAGAAATCTCGGCAACGCAATCCAGTGATAATGGCGAGAGATCGGAACAACGGCATCGGACATAGGACTGAATCTTACAGACAAAAAGGAGCAGAACAGTGGACAATGTTACTTTGATTCGAGCTATTGCGGGAGTGTTGTTTGTGATCGTGCTTTTCGTCTTGATCCAGAGAAGAAAGAAAAAGGGAGCATCACGCTAAGCCGGCTTTTTTGACCGGTCGGCTTGAGGGGGTTCGATCCATGCCCAGGGAAGAAGGGACGGTATTCGTTTACAACAAGACCAAGGAAACTTTCTTGGCCTACCGAGTGAAGGTGGCGGATTCCATACTCAGCCGCCTCGTCGGTTTGCTCGGAAAGCGATCTCTCGCTCTTGACAGCGGGCTTTGGATCGTGCCCTCGTCCGGCGTTCACACCCTGGGTATGTTGTTCACCATCGACGTGGTGTTTCTCGACAAGAACCTCAAGGTGGTAGGCCTGCGCGAATTACTCCGTCCCTTCTCGATCACCGGCTTGAACTTGCAGGCTGACAGCGTGATCGAGTTGCCTGCCCACACCATCTTCAAGAGCCGAACGGAAATTGGCGACGCGCTCGTCGTCTCTTCTCATGAATCCGCCTTGACTGCCAACCGAAACGCATCCGGAGTCCAAGACTTCGAATCCACACCAAAGGTCACCTCTGCCCGCTGAGGGCGAGGGTTAGACGTCGCAAGGTTGGGCAAGAGGCGTACCTGGCACGGGGTGCGTCCGCTTCCGCTTGGTTCTTTGCTCCGGCGTCGAAAGACCGAAGCCGACGGGCGCTGGGAGGATACCCCTGCCCTGACCCGCGTACGAATTTTCGAGGGAAACCATGACTTCGTCGGGTGCTGATTCGCCTCAGCCAGGCCCCACCCAATGGGTCGCTGGCGCAGAGCCTGTCGCGCTCTGCATGAGTTGTAAGGCTCGGTTCGAGCCGGGTTCGGCCGAGATATGTCCGAAATGCCAGGTTACCTTATCCTCGATTCGCAGTTGCCCCAAGTGTCAGCGCTTCCAATCCGCAGAGCACTTAAGATGCCCTTACTGCTCAACTTCCTTCGTAGTAGAAACTGATAACAGATCGCCCGGCGCCAGTTCTTACCGCTCGTTCCGCAAACACATCAAGTACCCAGTCCCCGCCCTGCTCGGGGGCGCCTTTGCCGTGACGGCGCTCCTCGGCCTCCTCATTTACACTCGCCTGAGACCACCGTCGAAACCGAAAGCGCCGATCGGCCGGTCCTATGTTCTTGATCAAGCTTCGCTCCGTCGAGATCCTTCTCCCAGCGCTCCTGTCCTTCAGGAGTTGCGAGCTCCGGAAATCGTCAACATCACGGACTGTGTGTTCGACGTTTTGGGCAATCATTGGTTCGCAATCTCTCTGAAGGGCTCCCGTGGCTACGTTCTGGCCCGTGAGCTTGCACCTCCCAAAGCGAGCGACCCCGAAGCCGGCTACAAGCTTCTGCGACATTCCTTGCTCGCGCTCGAGGGCCCCGAGTCGCTGACACCAGCAGCGGAGGCAGTGAATTACTATCAGCGGGTCTTCCCCGCCAGTCCGCACGTGGACGAGCTCAGGTGGCTTTTTGCCGAGACCACGCGCAAGCTGGGCGAGCATTCGGACCGCCGGCAAGCACTCCTGCGGCGCGCAGAAGAGGCATACAAGAAGATCGCGGAAGGAAACGGGGAGTTTGCCGACCGCGCCCGCCGGGCGCTCGCCCAGCTTCGCTCCGAGACCGCAGGCCCTCGCGCGTCACCCTCGCGCGATACTTTTGCTCTCACGGTGGAGGGCGGATCGCTGTCGTCCGCCCGCACCGGCGCTGCGGCCGGTCCCGTGCACACACTCACGCTCATTAGCCAGACGCCGCTGTTCGTGCGAGTTACGGAACCGGTCGAGATCTCTCCCAAGACGCGCTTCCAGGGCGAGATCGAGGAGGACATACGAGTGAATGATCAGGTCGCTGTCCCCAAGGGAAGCGTGTGCCGCCTGGAGGCAGTGGAAGTGCCCGGAAAAGCTGCTCGGGACGCCGGCGTAACCACGGTGACCCTGCGCCTGACTGCGGTCGTGGTTGAAGGTCAAGCTTACCGAGTCTCTGCCGGAGCAGTAGGGATCGAGCCTCCGAATTCTTCCACGCCGCCGGCGCAAGCGCACAGCCGAGTGGCTCGGCTCTCCGCGGGTACCCGCCTGGTGTTCCGTCTGGTCGCGCCTTTGTTGGTACCGCGCTCCTAGTAAGAGCGCAGGCGAACAAAAAGCGAAAACAGGCCCAGACGTCCCAATCTGCCCCACTTTTTGCCTGACCCGACCCTCGGGAGCGGTCCAGCACGTTGATTCTTAACAGTTTGTAAGATTTGTCTCACCCGTCTCGTTTGTCTCATTCCGACTCATTTCCGGACCGGTATGGTGCCTGGAGAAGCTCTTTGACGGGCAGCGAGCCCACCCGGAATGGGTCCGGTAAAACGCCAGGCGTGCGGCGTGCTTTCCGACTATTTTCTAAGATGCCAACGGCAACCTGACGAGCGACGGAGTCCACACCTACGCCTGGGACTTCAATGGCAACGCGGTCACGATCGACAGCATCGGGTTGACGTACGACGCTCTGGGCCGCGTGGTGGAACAGAACCGCAGCGGGAGCTATACTCAGATTGTGTATGGGCCAGACGAGAGCAAGCTGGCGCTGATGAACGGGCACACACTCTCCAAAGCGTTTGTGCCCCTTTCGGGCGGGGCGACCGCCGTGTACATCTGGAACGGCTCGTCCACGGTGTTGAGCTCCTACCGGCACCCCGACTGGCTGGGCAGCTCGCGGTTTGCTTCGACCCCGTCGCGCACCAAGTATTACGACGGGGCCTACGCGCCCTACGGCGAGAACTATGCCGAGAGCGGCACCACGGATCGCAACTTCACCGGGCAAAATCAGGACACGGTTTCCACGGGGCCCTACCGGCTGTATGATTTTCTCCTGCCCGAGTATCACCCGACGTGGGGCCGCTGGCTCCGCCCCGACCCGGCGGGCCTGGCCGCCGTCGACTTT
>QHZK01000331.1 GCA_003224635.1 Acidobacteriota bacterium
TGGCTGCGAGTGCGCTCGCCATCTGCGCATTTTTCGCCTCCATTATTCCTGCCATCCGCGCAGCCTGTATTTCGCCCATGAACGCACTGAGGACCGAGTAGCGCGCCGCAGGAACTCGTTGTCCCTGAGTCACGCTTCTGTGAAGTGGCGAGTTAGCCCGCTGACGGCGACAGTTCCACGGTAGCGCCTAGTGTTTGGGCTGAAGGTGACGGGAGCGCGGATGGTGTGGCCGAGCAAAAGGATCTGGACGTGCGAGAACGAGGAGGGCGGAAGGAAGTCGTCTTGCAGAATCTTCCCCGCTATGCGGCGTTGTACTTGGAGCTCGCATGACCATAAGAGGCGATCAGCTTGAACCGGGCATTTTTCATCGACGCCGCGAAGTCTGCAATTAGTGCTGAACGCGGCCCACAATACCTGGAATCCAGCGGACTGCGTTGTCATGATAGAGCTTGCGCAGGACCGGCTCGGGCAGCCGCAGACCGTGGGCGTTGTGTCCTTTGTACTCCACCGTCTGGTCTGTAGCAAAGAACTTCCAATCGCGCTCGTAGGTATTTGTCCACTCCAGCAGAGCTTTCTCCGCGCTGTCTTGCGGCATGACAACCAAGTCGGTTGCGTAGAGAATGCGGTCCTGATACTTGATCAGGAAAGCCCGAACCTTCTCACGCGGCTGAAGCATGAAATAGGGGACGCGGGCGGCGGCGTCCACCGCAAAATTGGGATAGCGGTCAAACCGCCGGGCCATCTCATTCACGTCCGCTTCCATACTGCCCAGATGAGCGCCGACGACACGCAGCTTGGGGTTCTCTGCCAGCAGATGGTCCCGCGCCGCGAGAATGGCGGCCTTGACCGGCCACTAGGGATGGGCGTAGGCATACTCTGCGGGGTGTTCTTTGTAATATTCATAGTCGGGGCTGGCGGGATTGGGCGGCTGCCAGCACGAATCAGGCTCAGCAAGATGTGCGACCAGGGTCCGGTGATGCGCCGCGATAGCTTGATAGATGGGCTCGAACGCCGGGTCATCGGCCATCACATACTTGCCCGCTTTCGATTTCATCTCCATCCCCATAACCTTATAGATCTTCACCGCCACTGCCCCGGCGGTGAAGTCCGCGTCAAGTTGGCGGATTACCCTTGCGCTGAATCCTGGGTCTTCGAAATCATAGGGGCTAAACGTGGTGCAGAAAGCGGCGCGTCCGCTTGTACGGTGAAAAAAACTGAGGACGTCGCCGCGTTGTGGCTCCAGTCCTTTGAAGAAGGGGTCGCGATCGTCAATCACGCAGATGTTGAGCATACGCAGTTTCAGACGCTCGATCAGGGCGTCCAGAGCCGGGTCGTCTCTGTAAACGTGCATGTGCGCGTCGATCGGTTGGATTTCGGCGAAGGCTTTGAGCAGTGCACCCTCGTCACTGTGGGCCGACTTGGCGCCCCGGCTTGCGGAGAGCACGGATAATCGCTTCGCGGACACCGCACAAGTCCCTGCCGCCACCAGCCCCAGCACCGAAAGTGTCCTCAGTGTTCTCAATTTGCCCTCCTGTAGACGCCCTCCGGGGAGCGCCCGGCCCGGGTGCGTCGCGCGTCCCGCAGTCCTTGACTTTAATCGCTCGCTGCACAAAGGACAACCACAAGACCCGACCCTTGTGGATGGCGTGATGTCTTGCCATGTCACGGACTGCCGCTAAGGCGCGTCGAATGTGGTAATCTTCCCACGATCGTCGGTGGCTGTAGACGTCACAGGACGGCGTATTGTGATCATGGTCCGGAGGGCGGTCGGCTCCTTGGGCGAAGTTCCGCTTCGGAGGTTGTAATCCATGGCAGGACAAGGGATGGAGAGGCGGGAAGTGTTGCGCGTCATGGCTCTGGCCGCCGCTGCCAGCCAGTTTCCCGGATTCCGACGCTGGGCCTTCGCCTGCGATCACCTCGCCGATGGTGCATTGCAACCAAGGCCCGCCCAGTACACGCCGCAGTTTTTCAATCCCCACGAATACGCCTCACTGGAGCGATTGACCGAGCTCATTCTTCCGAGCGACGGCTCGCCCGGTGCCAACGAGGCAGGCGTCAGTGAATTCGTCGATTTCATGGTCTGGAGTGATCCCAGCCTTCAGTACCGGTTCCGCTACGGGCTTGCCTGGCTGGACGCGCACGCTTCCAATTTGCACGGCAAGGCGTTTCTAGACTCGGGCGCAGACCAGCAAACCAGCATTCTCGAACACCTCGCCTATAAGGACCGCTATCGACAGGGCGAGGAGGACGGAAGGGCGTTCTTCAGTCTGGCCCGCGAATACACGCTGATGGGGTTCTACACCTCGAAGGTCGGTCTCGAACAATTGGACTTTCCGGGGTTCAAGTTCTATGCGGAGTCTCCGGGCTGTCCGCACGGGGGTGATCCGGAGCACCTTCACTTGCCGCGCCCGAAGTATTGAGCGCGTCCGCAGTTGAAAGTCAGCCTCGAAAGCTAGAACCAGGAGAGCCAGGCACCATGCCCAAGACAGTTTACGACGTCATCGTGATCGGAACCGGCGCCGGCGGAGGCATGGCGATCAAGACGCTGTGCGAAGCCGGCCTCAAGGTCTGCGCGCTGAATTCCGGACGCCGCATCAATCCCGCAAGGGACTTTCGCAATCACCGTATGCCCTACGAGATGAAGTATCGCGGGTTCGGCGATCCCCGCAAGCGCGCGCAGTCTTACGGGTACATGGACAACGAGTATGTTGGCGAAGGCATTTGGGAGCATGGCATCACCTACACGACGGCGCCCGGCACGGAATGGATGTGGCCGCGCTGCCACGCGGTGGGCGGCAAGACGAACTTCTGGGGCCGGTCGTCAGCGCGTTTCGGCGACATCGATTTCCGCGCCGCGACCCTTGATGGCTACGATGTGGATTGGCCGATGACGTACGAGGAGATAGCCCCTTATTACAGCCGCGTCGAAAAGATGATCGGCGTGGCGAGCACGGTGCAGAACCGTCCCAGCAATCCGGACGGAGAATACTTGCCGCCTATGAAGTTGCGGTGCCTCGACCACATCCTGCAGAGAGGCGCCGAGAAGGTTGGCGCTCCCTACCTGCCGGACCGGATCGCGCAGCTCACCAGGTCCCACAACGACCACCCGGCGTGCCACTTCTGCGGCAACTGCACCGACGGTTGCGATACTGGATCGTTCTTCTCCACTCCCTGGTTCCTGCTGCCCCTGGCCGAAAAGACCGGGAATCTCGAGCTTCGAACGAACGCGGTCGTGAGAAGCATCCTCGTGGACGAGAACGGGCGGGCCAAGGGCGCCGCCTATATAGACCGAGACACGCGGCAGGAGGTGGAAATTTACGGACGCGCCGTGGTGGTGGCGGCATCCTGCGTGGAATCGGCAAGGATCATGCTGAATTCGAAGTCGCGCTTCTGGCCGGCGGGGATCGCCAACTCCAGTGGCCAGCTCGGGCGCAACCTTTGCGACCACATGTATGGGGACATCGGACACGGGTACCTGCCGCAGCTTCTGGGTCAGCCGAGCTTCCCCGACAACGTTTCCGACAGCACCATCGCGTGGATGCCGCGCTGGCAGAATCTGAAAAATCCTCGCGAGGAGAAGTTCATTCGCGGTTACTCGATCTACCCGGGGGGCGGATGCGGTGAGTTCCCGTGGTTTCAGCACCACCTCGAAGGCTTTGGCAGCGAGCTTAAACGCAACATCAAGCGTTACTACCCCACTCCGGTGGGAGCCACGATCCAGGCTCCCTCACTGCGCTCCGACACCAATTACGTCGATATCGATCCCGAAGTAAAAGACATCTATGGCATTCCAGTGGTCCGCGTGCATTTCCAGTGGGACTCGAACACGCTCCAGATGTGGGAGCACGCGAAGCAGGTCTGGGCCGAGGTCCTTAGAGCCTCGGGCGGTGAACTCTGGGGCGCCGCCGAACACTCCGAGCCTCCTGGCTACAGCCTGCACGAGACGGGCACCTGCCGTATGGGGAACGATCTTAGGAAATTTGTCACCAACCGTTTTGGGCAGACGCATGACGTGCCGAACCTCTACGTGTGCGACGCCAGCGTATTCCTGTGCTGTACAGACAAGACCACCACGATTTCCATCCTTGCCTTCACGCTGCGGACCTGCGAGTACATGATCGAGAACTTTCGCCACGGGAGCCACGGTTGAAAGAAGGAAAGTCAGCGTCGGTGTACTCAGGAAGAGCGAGAGCGTCCCAGGTCCACAACAGAACTGATTAGCCTGGACCTTATAGCACGCGGCAAATTGCCGGCAACGTCCCCCGCGCGCCCCGCGCGGGCGACCGGACCGCGAACAACGCATAACGAGCTCGACAGGGCAAGACGGAATGGGCACAATCCCTCTCTTCCTCCCTCCCCCTCGACGAATGCAAGCGCGGCAGGCTCGGCGCGCGAACGACAAGGTCTGACACCGTCCGAATGCCGCGCTTTTGCCGCTCCCTCTATGTAAAGCGTCAAGTCGTCAGCATTTGGGCCAAATGATTGAAAACCGGTTTTCGCAGCTTACAGGCTGTATTGTGCGAACGGCGCGCACCCAATCCATCAAGAGCGAGGGTCAGCGCAGAGTTTTGCGGCTTACGAAACTCTGTGGCTCTGGTTCTCAATTTCGCCCTGCGCTCAACCGCGCCTCGGTTCCGTCCCCGAGAACCGGACGAGCCGTCTGGCTCTTTCCCGTTGGCCAACCCAACCAATGCTGACCCCTCCTCGATAATCTCCAAAAATAATTTGCCCCATCCGT
>QHZK01000332.1 GCA_003224635.1 Acidobacteriota bacterium
CGCGACGCCACTCAATCCGGCGCGACGCCACTCAATCCGGTACGAGGGCTTGTGCAGGTTGGCGAGACCGTCCGTGCCGCCCGCAATCTCGACCAATTCCTTCATCCAGTGGCCTCCGCAGTAAGGCGGATTCACCCATTCCATCGAGAACACGCGCGGCCTCGACCGCACAGTTTCAGTCTTGCGGCGGACGGCGTCTATCCGGCGCCGAAGCGCCTCGACGGCGCGCTCGGCAGCCGCGCTCGAGCCGCACGCCCTTCCGACCGCGCCGACGTTGTCGAGGATGTCCGCGAGCGAATGGGGTTCGAGGTTCAGGACGGCGGGGCGCGAAGCCAGAGACTTGACCGCCTCCTGAACGCGGTCGAAGGAGACCGCGCACACGTCGCACAGCCGCTGGGTCAGGATCAGGTCCGGCTGAAGCCGCTCGAGCAGGGGAAGATCGAGCTCGTAAAGCGACCCCGCCGCTCCCAGAGTCGAGCTTACAGCTGCGTCAATTTCGGCGCTCGGAATCCCCGGCGGGATGTGGCTTCGAGTCACCTTTGGAATGCCCGCTGTCTCGGCCGGATAATCGCACTCGTGAGTCACGCCGACAAGCGAGTGCCCCATTCCCAGGGCAAAGACGATCTCCGTGGCACTTGGAAGCAGCGAGCAGACGCGCACGCGGTTCACCCTTGATGATTCGCGGCCGTCAGTCCTACTGAATAGAACTGCGCTGGCCGCCAACAGGACAGTATAGCAGCAAGTGCGCTGACACCGGCGCGCGGGTTAGTTTCGGTGTAGCGGGGCTCTACGAGCGCCGTTCGGCGGTCCCTTCCAGGGCAGGCTTCGACCGCCGCTACAGAACCAAAATGGCCCACCACCCGTCGCGGGGGCAATCTGAAAGACGCTGTGATATCGTTCACGGGTGAAAGCCTTGAGCGGTTGGACTGAAAAGGGGTTTCAACGATGAAATATGATGCGATTATCATCGGCTCAGGCCAGGGCGGTAATCCTCTTGCGTACAACCTCGCTGACCGTGGCTGGAGCGTGGCGCTGATTGAGAAAGCGCACCTGGGTGGGACCTGCATCAATACGGGCTGTACGCCCACCAAGACCATGGTCGCAAGCGCCCAGGTGGCCCATTACGCCCGGAACGCCGCTCGCTGGGGAGTGCGCGCCTCCGGCGTCAGCGTGGACCTGCCCGCCATCGTGGCCCGAAAGGACAAAGTCGTCCACAGCTTCCGGGAGGGGCAGCAACGCCGGGTGGACACGCGGAAGAGTTTACGCTTATACCGCGAGCGGGCGCGGTTTGTTGGTCCGCACCAGCTTCGAGTGGGCGATGAGCTGCTCGAGAGCGAGCGAATCTTCATCGACACCGGAGCGCGCCCTGACATCCCCCACCTGGCGGGCCTCGAGACGGTCGATTACCTGACCAACGCCAGCATCATGGAGTTGCGCGAAGTGCCTGAACACCTGCTCGTGCTGGGCGGTGGTTACATCGGCCTGGAGTTTGGCCAGATGTTCCGGCGCTTTGGCAGCCAGGTCACGGTCGTCCACCGCAGCGGCCAGATCCTTCCCCGCGAGGACGCCGACGTGGCCGCCGAACTGACGAAAGCCCTGGAATCCGAAGGCATTCGTTTCTTGCTGAACGCGCACGCAACCCGTGTCGAGAAGCCCGTCTCGAAAAGTCCCGCCTCGAAAAGTCCCGCCTCGAACAGTAAAGACGGGCGCATAAGCCTCGCGGTCGACGGGAGCGATGGTCCGACCGCGCTCGTCGGCTCGCACCTGCTGGTCGCTACCGGACGGAAGCCCAGCACCGACGAGCTGGACCTGGACAAGGCAGGAGTCGAGACCGACCAGGGCGGGTTCATCAAGGTCAATGGCCGCTTGGAGACGAACGTCCCGGGCATCTGGGCCCTGGGCGACGTCAAGGGCGGTCCCGCCTTCACTCACATCTCCTACAACGACTTCCAGGTCATCTACGGGAACCTGGTCGAAGGCAAGCGCCTGACCATCGACAACCGAATTGTGCCCTATTCGGTTTTCACCGATCCCCAGCTCGGTCGAGTTGGAATGACGGAAAAGGAAGCGAGGAAGAAAGGATACAAGCTCAAGATCGGCAACACGCCCATGAGCTCCGTGGCGCGAGCCATCGAACGCGACGAGACGGCGGGCCTGATGAAGATTGTCGTGGATGCCTCGAACGACCGCATCCTCGGCGCGTCGATACTGGCGACCGAGGGCGGGGAACTGGTCCAAATCCTCGGCACGCTGATGCTCGCCGGACTTCCTTACACCCTTCTCAAGGGAGCGATTTACATCCATCCCACCCTGGCGGAGGGTTTCTTTGGGTTAATGGAAAGCGTGCAGCCGGTAGACTGACTTGAAGAAGCATAGGGCTGACTTTGGGCGGGCTTTCGTTGGACGGGCCCGCGAGTCTCGCCGGGTCGTTATCGGCAAACTGGTTCCGAAGCGAGCTGATCTATATGAGCGACGTAAGTTATGCCGCAGTCCGCTGTAGCGGCGGTCGAAGCCTGCCCTGGAAGGGACCGCCGGTCGGCGCTCATAGAGCGCCGCTACAACTTATGTCGCTTTGATAAATTAGTCTGACGCCGAGTGACGAAATCGATCGAGGACTCCATCGGTCCAGGCCACGCTCTCCATGGTTTTACCCAGCTCCAGAAACTCGGTTAGCCGCGCTGCGGTGAGCCCCGGAAGAACGTGACTGGAAAGCAGTTCGGCGTAGTCGGATCCCGTTAGCCCGTACATCGACAAGCGGCTCCCATCGTAGCTCCAGGTCTCCGGAACGCCGAACGCCGCGCAGATGGGGAACTTGCTCAGAGATGGTCGCGTAACCACGACCTCCGCGCAAGTGTCCGGCGGGACTCCGTATCCTGCTGCGTTACGGCTCAGAGCGTAGTGTAACCTGGCGCCCAGTCAAATTTCCAGGTCGGCAGGAGCATGAACTGGAGAGGCAAACCCGTCTCACACGCGCGCCACGTCCCGGCCGGGCACCACGTCGATCTGCAACCTGGGATCGGCGGCCGGCACGTACGTCGTCGGCAGCCCGAGCTCGCGCCGCACGAGGTTCGAGCCCTGCGCGATCGCGCTCGCCTTGTAGAACGCGATCTCGCGGTTCGAGCCCTGGCGGCCAAAGCCGCAGTCACTCGATACGATCAGGCGTTCGGGCGGGATATACTTCAGCGCCTTGCGGATTTCGGCGGCCACCTCTTCCGGGCACTCTGCCTGAAGCGCGCGATGGCTGACGGCGCCGATGCAGATTTTCTTCTTGAGGTCGTGCTTGAGGGGCTCGAACAACTCAAGATCCTTCTGGTTGCGGTCCTTCATTTCGAGCGTCCACACGTCGCCCCGGCACCGCTCCAGATAGATCTCGATGGAGTTGGCATAGCTCGTGTCTTCCATGACGCGCTGCATGTTGGGGTTGCCCCAGCAGGTGTGGATCCACAGCTCCACGTCGTCGAGTCCTTGGACCTCGCGGTTGAACGCCTCGATCATGAACTTCACCTGCTCGTGGTCCTTGCCGTAGGTGTTCGCCATGAAGTGGAACGTCGGCTCCTCGGTCTGGATCGACCGGCAGCCGGCGGCGCGCAGCGCCAGCAGTTCCTTATTCATCGCCTCCGCCATGTCCCAGATCACCTGGCGCTTGTCCTTGTACTTGGGCGTGTGGATGTCCAGGAAGAGCGCCATGACCTGCGAGCAACAGGTGCCGAACCTGACCGGCTTGCGCGTCTTTCCCTGCGCGATGCGCCACAGCTTCGGATAGTCGAGCGACCGGTGCTCGATCTTACCGACCACGCGCGGCCAGCGCCAGCCGGTGTAGATCTCGTTCAGCAGCGTGCCGGGCGGATAGTGGAGCCACGGCGCGGTGGTCTCCTCCGGCTGCAGGTAGTCCCCTTCGAAACCTGCCCAGCGCTGCAAGGGGTAGTGATGCCACGCGCGGCCCGCCATGTCCTCATCGACGTGAAGGTCGCCGTGCGTGAGGATGTCGAGCCCGGCGCGCTCCTGGTCACTGATGACGACCGCCATCGCGTCCTGAAACTTCTCGCGAAAGCGGACGTCGAGCATGCAGGTGTCGAGCGGGCGGCCCCACATGCTCACGTCGAACCAGCGCGGCCGCGGAAGCGAGCCCGTGACCGTGCTGGGGAGAATCATATCGGCGGTAGCGGTAAACATGGGTCCCTCCAGCGGCATTTTACCCCCGCGCGCCGTGGAGTGCGGGAGCTTGCCCGCTTTGCTCGGACCGGAGGCTTGGTTCCGCGCCGGCCAGCTCGAGCGTGAGGAGAAAGCGGGGCAAGCCGCCGCACTCCAAGGACAGTCGCGGCTACTTCCGTCCGTTGCTTGCATTATAATAGCCCGCTCGACCCGCTCGACCGCTCGGAATTGACAGGCCGCCAGAGTTACTCTGTGCCTCTGTGTCTCAGTGGCTAAGCGCTCCGCGAGGGAGGGAACCGTGAAAGTCGACCGCAGAAGCTTCATCAAGAACTCTGTCGCAGCCAGTCTCGCGCTGCCCGGCTTCCCGCATATCCTCGGCCAGGCGCCCGAGAAATACCGCGTGGCCTTGATCGGGACGGGCTGGTGGGGCATGAACATCCTGCACACGGCGATGGAGTCGGGCCAGGTGAAAGTCGTGGCGATGGCCGACGTGGACGAGAACCAGTTGAATCCCGCCGCCGAGAACGTGGAGAAGCTCTCCGGCGACAAGCCCGCCCGCTACCGGGACTACCGCGAGCTGCTCGAGAAGCAGAAGCCTGATATCGCCATTGTAGCCACGCCCGACCACTGGCACCCGCTGGTCATGATTGCGGCCGTCCGCGCGGGCGCTCACGTCTACGTGGAGAAGCCCATCAGCCACACGGTCCTCGAAGGCAAGGCCATGGTCAAGGCGGCGCGCGAGGCGGACCGGGTGGTGGCGGTCGGCCTGCACCGCCGCGTCTCGCCCCACAACGTGGCCGGGATGCAATTCCTGAAGTCAGGCAAGGCCGGCAAGATCGGCATGGTGCGCGCGTTCGTACACTATCCGGGCGGCGAGGGCGAGTGGGCGGCGGACTCCCCGGCGCCCGCCGGCTTCGACTGGGACTTCTGGTGCGGCCCCGCGCCCATGCGCCCCTTCAACAAGAAAATCCATCCCAAAGGCTTCCGGCAATTCCTCGACTATGCCAATGGCCAGCTCGGCGACTGGGGCGTGCACTGGATGGACCAGATCCTGTGGTGGACGGAAGAAAAGTATCCGCGCAAGGTCTTCTCGACCGGCGGCCGGCGCATCCTCCGCGACAACACGACCGCGCCCGACACCCAGGTGGCCAGCTTCGAGTTCGAGTCCTTCACCGCGGTCTGGGAGCATCGCCTCTACGCCGGCAACGAAGCTGAGAAGACCAGCATCGGCTGTTATTTCTACGGCACGGAAGGGACCTTCCACATGGGCTGGCTGGACGGCTGGACGTTCTACCCGGCCGACCCCAAGAAACCCGCCATCCACCAGGACCCGCACCTGAACCAGCCGGACGACCAGAACATTCGCGAGCTCTGGGCGGACTTCATCGACAGCATCAGGACCGGCAGGCGTCCCGTGACCGACATTGAGATCGGGCATCGCTCGACCAACATGTCGCTGCTGGGGATGCTCTCGCTCAAGCTCGGACGCAGCGTCGAGTGGGACGGCGAAAAGGAAGCTATCATCGGCGACACCGAAGCCAACAAGCTCCTGCGCCGCGCCTATCGCGCGCCGTGGCAGTACCCGGAGGCGTGACTGGGAGCGCGGGCGTCCCGTTCGCTTCGCTCAGGGCAGGCCCGCCCGCTTTCCTGGCTGATGTTTCACGGGAAACATCGAGGCGCCGGCTGCTCGTTTGGAACTCGTTGATTTCTAAGGAGAAATAATTTGTCCCATGCGTCCCACGCGTCCCCATTGTCCCATTTTAATGTGCTAGTCTGGGATGGCGGAGGGCGTGCCTCGGGGAATGCCTCTGAGGACTGCGTTTGACCCACATGGGGCTGCGGCACGGCTCTCGGACGACCGGCATTCGCAGACATCAAGGAACCGATGTCTGCGCCACCCGCGAGCAAGCGTACCCCCGAGAAACCGAGCGCTCGACACCGCATCTGAGATGCAGCTATGCGCGCTTGGCTTTCACATCAGCAACACGAATGATGAGGCGCTTACCAAGCGCCTTGGCTGCCCGCGTGATCGTATCGAGCGTTACAGAGACGTTCCGAGGGTCCAGCAGGCGATCCAGTTGCGACCGGCTCGTGTGAAGCTGCCTTGCCATCGCTTGCTTGGTTTTTCGCTGTTCTTGCATGGCTTGTTCGAGCTGCCAAGCCAGCACCCGCTTGATTGCGACCGCCTCGACCTCCTCCCGAATCCCTTCCTGTTCGAGAAAACTATCGAACGTGGACCCACTGCGGTTCGTTCTCTTTCGGTTTTTCCTTATGCTCA
>QHZK01000333.1 GCA_003224635.1 Acidobacteriota bacterium
TCAATATCCCCTATACCCAGGTCACCGCGATGGACTACGGGGAGCACGCGGGCCGACGGGTTGCCGCCGCCGTCTTTGTGGCGTGGCCGCTACTGTTCTCCCATAAGAAGCGGCACTACCTCACGGTCTATTTCAACCGCGATGAGGCGAAAGCCAGCGAAATGCGGGAGAAAATCGCCCAAGACCCCAACTTCGCACCGACCGGCGATGTGGCGGCGTTCGAGATCAACAAGCACGATTTTGCCGATGTGATCGACGTGCTCCAAGCCAAGACGGGACTCAAGGTAAAATTGGAGTCTGTCAGCCATTAAGATGGAGTGCGGTCCTGAGAGTAGGTATCAGCATCGCACCCTCATGACAGGCGAAGCTTGGGGAGATGGTTTCTGGTGCCATCTCTGACAGGGTTTTCGGTCAAGCTCATCGTGGCACCGGAGTAAGACATTGCCGAGAGAAAAGGCTTCTCGAAAACAAAACGGGAAAGCATCAGACTCACACGTCATGCTCCTCAGGTGCCTTCCAGCCGACGCTTCACCTAGTGTCCACGGCGCAGCGGAAGCCGATCGTACCTGCACGATCGATGCTCGGTGCCATGAGCAGGTACTTGCCGTGCTCGTCCAGACGGTAGGCTTGCGGGAAATACCACCCACTGCCCTGCGGCTGGTAGTAACTTCCTCCGCGCACGATCGCGGCCCGAGTGTGCTCGTCGACGTACTCGTCGGTCCACTGCCAGACGTTTCCCACCAAGTCCATGACTCCGTATGGGCTTGCACCCTTTGGGAACGCGTCCACGTGGGTGGGCTCGCGCATGTCGCGCCTCTTGTCCGGGGCCGGGACAGCGGTCGCATCCCGGTCCTGACCCCACGGGTAGGGGCGTCCGTCGGTTCCCTGCGCCGCGTACTGCCATTCCCATTCGTGCGGCAGGCGCTTTCCCGCCCATGTCGCGTAAGCGCGAGCATCCTCGAGCGAAACCCAAGTCACCGGTTTCTTACCCCAGCCCTGCGGGTAAGCTCGGTTTTTCCAGTCGCGCAGAAAATTGTGGTCGTCCTTCGGATGGTATTCCATAGCATCAATGAACTTCTTAAACTCGGCGTTGGTCACCGGGTAGCGATCTAGGTAAAACGCTCTGATGTGCATCTTATGAAGGTGCTGTCGGCGCGGTGAGTCCTCCCACGGCATTTGCACGTCGAGGCCGATGTCGTTTCCGCCTTCAATCTCAACCCCGGCCACGCGAAACTCGAAGTCGCCAGAGGGAATCTTTACCATTCCCTCAGGATCCGTCGCTGCGGCGGGGGTGGAGGGAATCTCGACAAGCTCCTGTGGCAGGAAGTGCCACTCATGGGAGTAACTGGCGAGGGGCCTTCTGGCCAGGTCGTGCATGCCAGCAAGCAGTGCGCGCAGGCTGTCAGGATTGCCCCGGGTGGCGAGCACTGCGCCGAAGCCGTGAGCCTCCATGTCAAAGCTGAGAGTCGCAGTCCCTCCGCTGACTTCGGGGGTCAGCTCAACACCGTGCCAGAGATCGAAATAATGCAGGCCGTCCTTGTAGGGGACCTCGATCTGGCGGCCCTTCACGCCAAACTCGTTGCGGTTAATGATGGTCCACAGCGTTCGCTCCTGGCGAGGAAACTTGCTAGCGAAGACTCCGTATTGCAGCACGGGCGTGTGCGGTTCCCAGTCGGGCGTCGCGAGCAAATCAGGGAAGTCTCGCTCGATCTTGGCAATGCGGCGCAGAGCTTCGGCATCGCGCTCATCGATTTGGTTCCAGATCCCCCAGAT
Source organism: Acidobacteriota bacterium (assembly GCA_003224635.1). Taxonomy (GTDB): domain Bacteria; phylum Acidobacteriota; class Terriglobia; order UBA7540; family UBA7540; genus QHZK01. The sequence continues at coordinate 1,774 of QHZK01000333.1, forward strand.
GTTCTCCCAGCTTTCGTACCCGACGCCATTGAAGAAGGCGTACTGCAGGTCATCGGTCTTGTCGCGCGCCCAGCGGTTACACACGTTCACCATGTGGCGCGATTCCAGCCATTTATATAGGCTGATCATCGGGACGAAGGGATACTTCCAGTAGCCCCAGCTCATATTGTTCCAGGCGAGGGCTTCCGCGGGGTTTTCGGGAGCGCCCTCGGGCTGGAAAGCCAGCGGATGGCCAGTGGCGTCGGACGCCTGTCGGAAATCCAGCGGCAATTCAGCGAGCGTATCGCCGTTGACGCCGTCCGCGCCGACTTCCGCCAGCAGGCGTGCCGTGGCCACCGCGTTCGGTAATCCTTCGTCGCGCGTCCCCTGGTCCCACACCATCACCGGAAACAGCACTCGCACGCCGCGCCGGTGAAAGTCCTCGATCATGTGGTGGATGCCTGTGACTCCGCCCGGCATGTCGCGCAGCAGATCATACTGGTTGCGGCTGTCGACACCGATGTTGGTGTATGTGTGCCAGGCCAGCACAGAGTCAATGCCGCCGTAACGCTTCTCAAGATCGTCGAGGTAACGGTCCACCGTATACCTGCCTGCTCCCGGGTCGTAGAAGTAGCGGTCCTCGATCATCATTTGGGGCTGAATGAAGGCTGCCTGTGTCCACTTGAGTTCCGGACGATCGTATTCCCCGCTGTGAAAGCCAGCGCGGATCAGGCGTTCATGCCGATAGTGCTTGATGTCGGCAAGCCAGTTCTCGAAGTCCGACTTCGATGTGGGCACCTGGCCTTGCCTGGCGCAGCAGTGGTCCTTGGCCTCGGTCGCGTTGGGCGGCCCAGGAATCTGCTCGCCCTGAGGAGGAAACTTCGTATCCTGGCCTGAGAGAGCTGGAGTCAGAGAGAGAGCAAAGAGCAAAACCGGGAGGAAACGAATCTTGTGCATGTGGACTCCGCGGGGGCCAGTTGCCCAGCGGCGAAGCCTTCGCGCGGGAGCGCGGTCCGACTCCGCGCAAGACTCCGCCGGCTCGGTTCACTAACAGCCCTATTTCTGAAAAACGAGCAAGTCCTTCACATGAATTTTGGGTTGCCTATCCGGTGTCAATCCGCTCCCCGGTAGGTTCGCCTGGAGATACCGCTGCTTAGCGCAGGGAATTCCCTTTGCTCCGTGGCACACACGAACGAGGAGACACTAAGAGCGTGGGCCATCAGCAAGTTTGGAGACGCAAATCCTCCAAGAACCTGGCCGGACTCCCGCCTCGGGGGAGCTACAGGTTCTTTTTCGTCAGTAGCTGATGTGAATTCCAAACTGCGCCGCGCGCGGTAGAATCTGGCTCGTGGATCGGCCGAACAGACTGCTCGCCAGATCGCTGACCGGGTTCGTCAAGTTGACGCGATTGAACAAATTGAAAATATCCGCCCGGATCTCCAAAGAAGCGCCCTCGGACGTAAACCAGGGGATTCTGCTGGCCTTGCTAAACTCAACGTTGGCGTTGGCCAACCCCGGACCTTGGAAGGTGTTCCTGCCCAGGTTGCCTTGGTGTCCTGGAGCCGGCACAGGGAAAGCGGACGCCGGGAACGCACCCGTGATGAAGTCAGAGCGACTGGCGGACTTCTTGTTGCCGAAAGAGGGCGTGTCCGGCGTGTCGTAATCGTAGCCGTCGGCGTTGAAATCGCCACCCACATTGACGCCATTCACGACATTGTAGGGAGCACTGCTGAAAACTGTGAAAGGTTGACCGGACTGGAGCGTGGCGATCGTGGAAAAGTGCCAGCCACCCAGCACCCTGGCTGCCATCCCCTCCCGCCACGGAACCGGGATGTTGACAACGCTATCCAAGGTGAAGCGCCTTCCGACGTCGTAATCGGACAGGCCATGCTGCGCCGCCACGTCGAGCGGATTAAAGATCGCCTCGCCATTGGTCGTTCCGTTGTCATTGCTGCTGAGGTAATCGGTCGACTTGCCGACCGTGAAAATTCCCCTCAGCGACCAGTTCTGGCGGAATCGTTTACTGACCATGAATGTCCCGTAATTGCCGTCCGCTACCCCCATGGTGCGTCCGAAAACAATCGGACCAAAGAATGGGTTCAGACGAGTCTGAGTCCCGTTATGAATCACCAAGTCGCCGGGGAAACGGTTCACGTCCGTTTGAGTAAAGAGGTTGTCGCTATGAGAGCCGTTGTAGTCCCCCTCAATCAGCACATCGTGTCCCATGTCGCGCTGGAGGCTCAACATCCAACTGTGGGTTCTCGGCTGATCCATGTGGGGCACCTCGCCTGAGGTATAGACCGGAATTCCCACCAACCCGCCCGCAGAGTTGACCCGGAAAGTAAGGCCTGAAGGCAGCGGCCAGAGGCTTCCCGAGGGATCCCCGAGGGCATAGCTGAAAGGCTGGTTGTTGAACACGTTAAAGTTGGGGCTAGCCCATGTGGGAGGATTAGCCCGGGCGGGGAAGGAGAACGATCCGCCTGCGAGCCGATTGTAAAAGATACCATACCCGCCGCGAACGGCGAATTTGCCGTTGCCGAATACGTCCCAGCCGAAGCCGACCCTGGGACCCCACCCTGTCGGGACGTTGTTCACGACATAGGACTTGTTGCCGCCGCGTACGGACATCGTCCCGCTGGCTACCTCTTCGGCGAAGGTGTTGCCGGAACCAGGCGTGAAGAAGGGGAACGGAGTCTTCTGGTTCTTGTAGGTTCCCCAGTGTCCGAAGTAATCGAAGCGCAGACCCAAATTAAACGTGAGGCGCGGCGTCACCTTGAAGTCGTCTTGCACGAAGGCACCCACGTAGAACAACCGAATGAGCTGGTATAGGTCACCTGCAAGCGCTCCGGATGAGACCTTGACCGTGGGACCAGACTGGGAGAAGGGCAGGTCCTGGGCAAAGTCGAGCAGATTGGCGAAGCCGAAACCGGGACGCAACAGCGGGGAGGTGAAGTTGTCATCGTCGTGCTGGCGGTCGGCCTCAAAGCCGGTTTCGATGGTGTGCCGGCCACGCGTCCAGGTGAGGACATCATGCCAGTTGTAATTGTCATGCACCCAACCGGCAGGTCCCCACTGGCTGAAGCCGGAGACGCCTGTGATGAAAGCATTGGGGAGGTTCTTGTTGTGATAAGTGCCGGGATTACTGCCGTCGGCTTTCACGCCTGTCCAAGACACCTCATTCAACAACGTGGGGGAGAACGTGTGAATCCAATTCACTTTCCCGTAAATCCCGTGATTGGGAACCTTCACGCGGTAGATAGCACGAGGATCGGTCTGCAACTGATCTGAGTAAGTCCGGAACCAGTTGAAGAACATGCGGTCCTTGTCGCCGTTAAAATTGTAATCCACGCGTCCGTGCCATTGGTAGGCGTTGTGCGTTGGACTCTGATCGAAGAAGCCGGTGCCGACGGCCGGAAGATTCGGCGGCAAGTTAGCTGGGGCGGGGTAGTGGCTGGGCGTGAGTGCCTCGAGTTGTGCCACGGTCAGGAACCCCGTCGTGGGCGGGGCCGCCGGGGGAGCGCTGCTGAAGAATGCATCCGCGACGCGGTTGGGGAGGTTTTGGGACACCCATTGCGTGAACTGGGGAGTTTCGACCGTAGCCACTTGGGTAGCCGCGTTGGAAGAGCGCAGAATGAAGATGCCCCCGAAGCCGAACAATTTGTTCTTGATCAGAGGGCCGCCGAGGGTACCACCGAACTCGTTGCGTCTGAACACCGGGACCGCGTGGCACCCTGTCGACCCCGGGGGACAAGTCTGAAAGATGGTGCGGCTGGTTAAATCATTGTTGGTGTGAAATTCTGAAAGCGTGCCGTGGATCTCATTGGTTCCAGGTTTCGTAAAGACCTGAATGTAGGCACCACTGTCCCGGCCCTTAGAAGCCGAGAAGGTCACAGCTGAGATGCGAACCGCTTCCACGAAATCCGGCTCCGGCGTGAGATTAACGATGCCGTCTCGAGAGTTTCCATTTACGCTCGAACCGTCCACTTCATATTCATTGTTCTCTTGCCGCTGACCGGAAGCGTTAATCTCGTAACCCGGCTCCTGTTCAAAGCTGTCGTTATTGGCGGAGCCAGACCCTAACGCGCCTCCGCGCGGCAAACCTGACCCCGTCACGCCGGGAGCAAGTTGGATCATGCTCGTGTAGATGTTCCTTCCAAGCAGGGGTGCTTCGTCGATGGTTCGTTCGTCGATCTGGCGGGAAGTAGCGCTCTTGGCTGTCTCGACCGCCGCAACAGCCGCCTTCACCTCAACCGTTGTCTTCTGCTCCCCCACGGAAAGGACAGGGTAAAGGGTTTTCACTTGGTTGGACTCCAAAAGGAGGTCAGCTTGAATCCAAGGCTTAAACCCGGGGGCTTCCACCTCGACTCCGTACTTCCCCTCTGGGAGAGCGGTGATGCGAAAAGTGCCGACGGTACCGCTTACGGTTTCCGACTTGACATTGGTGTCTCGATTGGTGACTACGATTTTGGCATTGGGGATCGTCGCTCCGGTTGGGTCGGTTACCGTTCCCTCAAACCCACTCTTGAATTGGGCTTTCGCACACTCCGCCGTCACCGCGAACAAACAGAGCAAAGCCAGTAGCTCAAAGATTCTCCCCGATACTGTCAAGTGGCTCTTCATGGTTAATTCCCCTCTCTGCCCTTGCGGCGAGTTTGGCAGACGGGCTTGCTGCCTTGAATCTCACTCCCGACTATTAAAACGCCCGATGTCCAATTCAGTCTGTCCTGCCAAGCTGCGTTTCTGCCTGTTGGCGCTTCACCCCCAAGTGAACTTGGCCCGGTTTGTAGATGTTTCATATCCAGCCTACTGCCCCAGCAACATGATCTTGGGCTTCTCTTCCATTTCTGCACGTTGTTCATTAGCCTGGCTTAAGAGATTCTGCCCCTCTTTCTGTTTGCCAATGCTGATGTACAACCTCCCGAGCTGATACTTTGCAGCGACGTGTTGGGGATTTATACGAAGGGCGATTTCGAAGTTTTTTGCGGCGAGCTCAGGGTCCTTCTCGATGTAGAGCTTGCCGAGAAGAAAATACGAGTCGGCGAAACCGGGATTCAGCTGGATGGACCGTTCTAGAGCACGCCTCGCTTGTTGATCCACAGCCGTGGCGTCGATCCGCGGTAATCCGGTCAGCTTACGAAGGGCGAGTCCGTAGAAGTAATAGATGTAGAAATCGTTGGGGAACTCCTTCACCCCTACAGCGAGCGTTCGTACTGCCTCTGCGGCTTGTCCTTCATAAACTTCGCTGACGGCCAGCCCGATAAGAGCATGACGGTGGTCGGTCTGACGTTTCATCGCGGACCGGAACGTCCGCTGAGCCTCTTCATGTCTTCCCAGGTCTTCAAGAATAGCGCCCTTCTGAACTGCTAGACGGTAGGACTGGGGGATATGGGCTAGGCCCGCTTCAACCACCTCCAGACCCAGAGGCTCATTCTCATGCTCCATGAGAAGGGCGCTCAGGCTGAGGTAGGGCTCTTCGCGGTCAGGCTCGATATCGATCAGCTTTCGGAATGCCTCAGCGGAGAGTTCGAGCTTTCCAGCCCGTCGGGCGATCTCGCCCAACAGCCCTAACGAATCCGGATCGGGCTTTCGGGCGGCAAGTTCTCGAAGGATCTCCAGAGCCTCATTGGTACGGCCCATCTTGTCGAGAACCAGAGCGCGCCTATAGTCCAGGCCAGGCAGCTCAGCGCCCCTCTGTCGGGCCTTTTCAAAGCTTTCCAAGGCTTGATCCTCGCGGCCACACTTAAAATATAGAAGGCCCGCCTGGTAGTAATCTCCCGCCGAAGCATCCCCGACGTCAGCCAGCCGCTTGAGGGCCAGTTGGCTCTTTTCCAGCTGGCGTGTTTCGTAAAGAGACAACGCAAACGAGAGAATGGCCGCCGAGTTTTGAAATACACCCTCCCCCGCCTGCTGGAACTGCGCGACTGCTGCTTCGTATTGCTTCCGCTTCTCAGCAATCATGCCGAGGAAAAGGTGCGCTAGAGGGCTGGCATCGGATTTTGGCGTCAATTGCTCGAACTCTCGTGCGGCAAGATCGTATCGGCGGGAATCGAAGTACGAAATCGCAAGGTTCTTTCTCGCAGGCACGAACCCAGGGTCGATCGTGAGAACCCTCTGAAAACAGTCCCGTGCTTTCTCGGTATCGCCCTTCAGGGTATAGGTAGCTCCTATAGCGTTTAAGAGAACGAGATTGGAAGGATCGGATTCGAGTCCCCGATTGAAAGCCTGCAATGCTGCGTCGGGCCTTCCTTGCTGGACAAGCTTCACGCCTTTTCTATAGGACTCTTGAGCCTCAACAGACTGGGAGGTGGTTTGCGCGAGGCTCAGAAAGGAAGAAAGAAGTACGGCCAGGAAATAGAACAGAAGCAGTCGCTGGCAGGTCCGGGCTAACCGAGACGCCCTCCGGCCCTGCCATGCCGCAACGAGCCATGCCCGGACGTCACAGAAACGTTCCACGCCGCCCTTCCGCCAGGAATTCAACCGGCTAAGTCGCCATGCTTCCGTGCCAGCCTGCTGAGGACAGCGGGTAGGCGCCGACCACATTGACTCCGCTTTCCATCTCGACGATCCCACGCGAGCGTTTGGGACTCACGGTGGGAGGCTTCTGGTCCGGAAACGGCCAAAAAATACGCGCACTGACGCCGATTGTCAAGACATCGAATAGAGACGTGTTTAATGTAACTGCTAAGCAGCCGTCAAGACATTTGAAAATGTAACCCGCCGCGCCGTACAAGGTGTAACCCTCCCGAGCAAGCTGTAGGAGGGTTGCCATGAGTCGCACGTCTCGTTGGGAGTACCTGCGGGCCGTTTATCCTCGCTACCGGAGAGCGGATCGCGGGACCAAGCAGGTGATCTTGAACGAATTCTGCGCCAACACCGGTTACCACCGCAAATACGCCATCCGCTTGCTGAACGGCCCGCCGCCGGAGCGGAAGCGAGCGGTCGTGCGGCGGCCCCGCACCCCCAGCTATAGTCCAGTGGTGGTCTTGGTCTTGGCCGCGGTGTGGGTGTGGGCGGCGGCGGCTATCGCTGGTCGGTGCGCCTCAAAGCGCTGTTGCCGCTCTGGAAGCCCTGGATGAGGAAACGCTTTCAGCTCAGCCCCAAGCTGGAAGAGCAACTGCTGCGCATGAGCGCGCGGCAGATGGACCGCCGACTGCAAGCACGCAAGCGACGGCTGAAGCGACGCCTCTATGGCCGCACCAAGCCGGGGGCTTTGCTCAAGCATCCAATCCCGATCCAGGCAGGCCCCTGGCAGGAACAGATGCCGGGCTTCACCGAGGTGGACTTGGTGTCGCGCTCGGGAAACTCGGCCAGCGGAGAGTTTGCTTATTCGCTGAGCCTTACCGACCTCTACACCACCTGGACGGAGACGCGCGCCGTGCTGGGACGAGGGCTCGAAGGGGTGGTGAAAGCCCTGGAGGAGATTCGCACCGCCCTGCCCTTTCGTCTCTGGGGCCTCGACTCCGATAATGGGTCGGAATTCATCAACTGGCACGTGGGCGCTGGTGTGCACGACATGAGGTGCGGTTCACACGCAGCCGGTGCAAGCTTCGGCCAAGTCAATGTCTATCCTCCGCAAAGGAGGCGCAATGGTCGCGTAGCCAGTTTGAACGCCGTTTACTCAGCATTCCGTAAATGAGATCCTTCCGATAGGCCGCCGGCAGTTCTCCGTGGATTACGAAAACCCGGAAACAATTCATGAGGCCCTAATACGGCCTAAAACCACACGTGCCTTACGCCCGTACAGGATAGCAGTAGAAAGAATCTGTCATCGGCGACTACCCGCGATAAACGCCATAGGATTTACATATCACAGTTCACTTGCCGCTTAGTCGGGAAACCATCCGTGTGACCTGGAGTTTGGGGGCGCCGAAGCAAAGGTAAGGTTAGGCCGTTTAACGTCAAAAAGGGTTTCCTTGGCCAACCAACTTCTGTGCTGGTTGTTTGGCTCCGATCCAGCG